>NZ_AKZL01000059.1:0-27015 GCF_000282755.1 Shewanella sp. POL2 | reverse complement strand
GACAGTCATGTGCAGGGCAAAACGCAAACTTCCACAGAAAGTGCTGACACTCCAGCAGCTCTTCTAATTCGGCGGGTTCTAAAAATTCGTATTGAACCAGTTCTTCTAGGCGTGAGGCGCCAAAGTGGCGCATGGCAACCCAGGCGATGGTTTGAATGTCCCGAAGGCCGCCGGGGCAACTTTTGATATTGGGCTCAAGATCGAAGGCACTCGCCTTGGCATGGCGGGCTGTTTGTTCATCGCGCTTGGCGATAAAGAACTGACTGGAGGTCCAAAAATCGCTTTGACGAATGGCATCGTAGAGCTGGTCAAATAGGCTTTCAGGCCCTGAAAGCAAGCGCGCTTCAAGCAAATTAGTGGCGATGGTAATGTCGTCTCGCCCAAGGCGTAGCGTATCATCAAGGGTGCGGACGCTATGACCAATCTCAAGACTAGCATCCCACAAAAAGGCGATAAACTCGCTGAGCGCGGCTTCCGCTACCGCAGCTAACTCGCCCTCGAAGAGGAATAGCAAATCGACATCAGAGTGCGGATGTAACTCTCCGCGACCATAGCCACCAACGGCAATCAGGGCGATGGGGTATTGATCTAGGCCGTGTTGCAACCACGCCTGTTTTATAAGGGAGTCGACAAACTGACAGCGCTGAGTCACTAGCTCTTCAATCGGGGTTTTGGCTTTGAACCTTGCTAAAAGCGTTTGATTCTGTTCGATTAATGATTGTTTAGCTAGCAGCGCTGTATTCATCGAGTCCCTTGTTTGGATACGTTAAAATATTTGCTACCCACCAAGTTCCAATATGACCTGATGGATAGTTTAACAATTGTCATTAGTGATTAATGATCCGCGGAAAATCTTCCTCATCGCGCAGCGTCAGCACTTCAACACCGGTTTCGGTCACTAATAATGTGTGTTCCCACTGGGCTGAGTTTTTACCATCGGAAGTGGTCACCGTCCAATTATCATCGCGATCTAGCACAGTGGTGTGGCGACCGGCGTTGATCATCGGTTCAATGGTAAAGCACATACCTGGGCGTAAAATGGTGTTGTCACCATTACGGTAGTGCATCACTTGGGGTTCTTCATGGAAACCCGCGCCAATACCGTGGCCACAATAATCTTGCACGATGGAATATTTCTCAAGGCCTGTTTTGCTGGCTTTGATGAATTTTTCAATAGTATTGCCGATTTCACCTAATTTTAATCCCGGACGCACTTTACGGATTGCAAGATAGAGACTTTCTTGAGCGATGCGGCACAGACGTTTGTCCTTAGGGCTGACTTCACCGATTAAGAACATTTTAGAGGTATCGCCGTGGTAACCGTCTTTAATGACGGTGATATCGATATTGAGAATATCGCCATCCTTGAGAACGCGATCGCTCGGAATGCCGTGGCAAATGACGTTGTTTAACGAAGTACAAATCGACTTAGGAAAACCATGGTAGTTGAGCGGGGCAGAAATCGCGCCTTGCTCTTCGGTATATTTGGCGCAGATATCGTTTAATTCATTAGTGGTGACCCCCGCCTTAACATAAGGGGCGATCACTTCTAATACTTGTGCAGCCAGTTTACCTGCCGCGCGCATTTTCTCGATTTCTTCTGCTGTCTTAATGACTATACTCATTGCGTTTTCTCTTGTGTCTTCGGTGTCTATTGGCGCGATCAACCTAATGCAAAAATTTGTGCTTTAGGGCTATTTATGGTATAAAGCGCGCCGTTATGTTTAAGTCTTGATGAATTACCCAAGCTCAGCTTTATCTGCTTTTGGGCGATAGCAAAACTAAAGATGGCGGCCATTATACATGGCAATTTATCTAAATACTAAATCACACACGTGTCGACACATTCTTCGGGGTGCCCTCAGCTGTTAACTGCGGGGTCGAAGACATGGGATACGTGGAGGTCTAACCCCCTAAATTTTAAGGTAATAGAAATGACTACAGTTTCAATGCGCGATATGCTCCAGGCCGGTGTCCACTTCGGTCACCAAACCCGTTACTGGAACCCAAAAATGAAGCCATTCATTTTCGGTGCTCGCAACGGCGTTCACATCATCAACCTTGAGCATACTGTGCCAATGTTCAATGAAGCACTGGCTTTCATCAGCAACGTTGCTTCAAAGAAAGGTAAAGTATTATTCGTTGGTACTAAACGTGCTGCTGGCGAAGCGATCAAAGAAGCTGCTATTTCTTGTGATCAGTACTATGTTGATCACCGTTGGTTAGGCGGTATGCTGACTAACTGGAAAACCGTTCGTCAGTCAATCAAACGTCTGAAAGAACTGGAAAGCCAATCAGTAGATGGTACTTTCGACAAGCTGACCAAAAAAGAAGCGCTGATGCGTACTCGTGAGCTTGAAAAGCTGGAAAAATCTTTAGGCGGTATTAAGAACATGGGCGGCCTGCCAGACGTATTATTCGTTATCGGCGCTGACCACGAGCATATCGCTATTAAAGAAGCTAACAACCTGGGTATCCCTGTTGTTGCAGTTGTTGATACTAACTCTGCGCCAGATGGTGTTAACTACATCGTTCCTGGTAACGACGACGCGATGCGTGCTATTCGCCTGTACACTACTTCTGTTGCTGCAGCAGCTAACGCTGGCCGTGGTCAAGATTTAGCTGTTCAAGCTGAGCAAGACGGTTTCGTAGAAGCCGAATAATAATAAGGCGGGATGAGTTTCATCACCCTTATTAACCAAGATTTTGATTGGTTAACAGGGGCCATTCGGCCCCTGTTTTATATCTGCAAATTAGTCGATTTTTTAGAGAGGATTTAACAATGGCAATTTCTGCTGCCCAAGTTAAAGAACTGCGCGAGCGTACTGGCGCAGGCATGATGGATTGTAAAAAAGCGTTAGAAGAAACCAACGGCGACATGGAGTTAGCAATTGACAACATGCGTAAGTCTGGTGCTGCTAAAGCTGCTAAGAAAGCAGGTAACATCGCTGCTGACGGTACTATCCTGATCAAAAACGGTGAAGGTTTCGCAGTACTGTTAGAAGTAAACTGCCAAACTGACTTCGTTGCTAAAGATGCAAACTTCTTAGGTTTTGCTAACGCTGTTTTAGACGTTGCTGCAGCGTCTAAAGTGACTTTAGAAGACTTAAAAGCCCAATTTGAAGAAGCCCGTGTTGCACTAGTTGCTAAAATCGGTGAAAACATCAACGTTCGTCGCGTTGAGTACATCGACGGCACTAAATTAGCTTCTTACCGTCACGGTGAGCGTATCGGTGTAGTGGTAACTGGTGATGCTGATGACGAAACTCTGAAGCACCTCGCAATGCACGTTGCCGCTTCTAAGCCTGAATACGTTAACCCAGAAGACGTTCCAGCTGACGTAGTCGCTCGTGAACAAGCTCTGCAAATCGAAATCTCTATGAATGAAGGCAAACCTGCTGAAATCGCAGAGAAAATGGTTGTTGGTCGTATGAAGAAGTTTACTGGTGAGATTTCTCTGACTGGTCAAGCTTACATCATGGAACCAAAGAAAACTGTTGGCGAATTCTTGAAAGAGAAAGGCGCGAAAGTCACTAACTTCATTCGTTTAGAAGTGGGTGAAGGTATTGAGAAGAAAGAAGAAGATTTCGCAGCTGAAGTTGCTGCTCAAATCGCTGCTTCTAAAAAGGCTTAATCGCCAACGCTAAATACCCCCAAGACCGCAGCAATGGCTGCGGTCTTGTTATGACCAGGATATAAAAATTATGAGCACCAATCCAAAACCTGCATTTAGACGCATTCTTCTAAAATTAAGTGGCGAAGCACTGATGGGCGACGAAGGCTTCGGCATCGATCCTAAAGTGTTAGATCGCATGGCTCAAGAAGTCAAAGAGCTGGTAGAGTTAGGCATTCAGGTGGGTGTGGTCATTGGTGGTGGTAATCTATTTCGCGGTGAAGGCTTAGCAAAAGCGGGCATGAATCGTGTGGTGGGCGATCACATGGGTATGCTGGCAACGGTTATGAACGGCTTGGCCATGCGTGATGCCCTGCACCGTGCCTATGTTAATGCTCGTCTGATGTCGGCTATCCCATTAAAAGGGGTGTGTGACGACTACAATTGGGCTGAGGCGATCAGCTTATTAAAATCAGGCCGTGTGGTGATTTTTGCTGCGGGTACTGGTAATCCATTCTGTACTACCGATTCTGCTGCTTGCTTACGCGGCATTGAAATCGAAGCAGAAGTCGTGCTAAAAGGCACTAAAGTTGACGGCGTTTATTCTGACGACCCGATGAAAAATCCAGAAGCAGTGAAGTACGATGACTTAACGTACACTGAAGTACTGGATAAAGAATTAAAAGTAATGGACTTAGCAGCCTTTACTATGGCGCGTGACCATGACATGCCAATCCTAGTATTCAACATGAATAAACCTGGCGCCCTGCGCCGAGTGGTCATGGGTGAAGAAGAAGGCACAATGATCAAAGCGAAATAAGTTATTCAATGACCAAGAAGGACATTTAACGTGATTGCAGATATTAAAAAAGATGCTCAAGAGCGCATGGGTAAATGCGTTGACGCGACCAAAAACCAAATGGCTAAAGTACGTACTGGTCGTGCACACCCAAGCCTACTGGACTCAATCCAAGTATCTTACTATGGCACTATGACACCACTGAACCAAGTGGCGAACGTGGGTGTTGAAGATGCACGTACTTTGTCAGTAACCGTATTTGACCGTAGTGCAATCCAAGCGGTTGAGAAAGCGATCATGAGCTCTGATTTAGGGTTAAACCCTATGTCAGCGGGTGCAACCTTACGTATCCCATTACCCGCACTGACGGAAGAGCGTCGTAAAGACTTTATCAAAGTAGTACGTGCTGAGGCCGAAGGTGGTCGAGTGGCGATTCGTAACGTACGTCGCGATGCGATTTCTGACGTGAAGAAACTCGAAAAAGCTAAAGAATGCACTGAAGATGATGTTCGCCGCTTCGAAGAGGAAGTACAAAAGTTCACCGATGCTCACATTAAGAAGGTCGATGAGATTTTAGCGGCCAAAGAAATTGAGTTGATGGAAGTCTAATCTCAAGCGCTATAAGCTAGAGTTGCTACGCCGTGTAGGGGTATACTACACGGCGTTTGTCTATTTTAAAGGGTTGTATTAGATGTCATCCACAGTGGAATTTGATCCGCAATCTAGGCCGACTGAGGCGGATGCTTGTGCTCAGACAAGCTTACCGGAGATATTACCCGAACTCGTTAAACAGTCATTACCTAAGCATGTTGCGATTATTATGGATGGTAATGGACGTTGGGCCCAAATCCAGGGCAAGCCACGAGTGATGGGGCATAAGGCTGGGGTTAAAGCGGTGAGACGTGCGGTGAGCGCGGCCAGCCAGTTAGGGATACAATCGCTGACGCTATTTGCGTTTTCTAGCGAAAATTGGCGTAGACCCGATAAAGAAGTCAGCTTATTGATGGAACTGTTTTTTACCGTATTACAGCGGGAAATTAAGTTACTCGATAAAAACCAGGTCAAATTGAATATCATCGGCGATATCAGTCGCTTTTCTGCGCGTTTACAAAAGCAAATTCGTGCCGCAGAAGCGAAAACTGCGAGCAATACGGGATTGATATTGAATGTGGCGGCCAATTACGGCGGTCGTTGGGACATACTGCAAGCTGCGCAAAAGTTAGCTGAAAAGGTTGAAACTGGCGAAATGACCAGCAGTCAGTTCACTGAAGAAGCCTTGAGTGAACATTTGTGCATGCAAAATCAGAGTGAAGTTGATTTAATGATCCGTACGGGTGGGGACTACCGGATCAGCAATTTTGTACTCTGGCAGGCTGCCTATGCTGAGTTGGTGTTTTTGGACACCCTTTGGCCTGATTTTGATGAACAGGCTTTTCATGAAGCGATTGCCACGTTTGCCAGTCGCCAGCGCCGTTTTGGTTTGACCGGAAGTCAAATTGATGAGATGCGCGCATTGTAAAACGTCATGAGGGATTTTTTTGCTAAAACAACGTATAATAACAGCAATTTGGTTGATTCCATTAGTTTTGGGAGCAATCTATTTACTCCCCGTTGAGTACTTTGCTTGGGCCTTGATCGCCGTGTTTCTGATCGCCGCTAAGGAGTGGGGCAGGATCATCGATAGTCAATGTGATGTCACCCAATGGAGTTTTACTTGTACGGTCGGTATTTTACTGATCGCTCTTAATTTAATTGTTCCCGCCGACACCATTTGGCTTCGGGGGCAAATTCATCCCATTTATCTTGCCGTGGTTACCATAGGTACTTTGTGGTGGATGGTGTCACTGCTGCTGGTGGTCACTTATCCTAAAAGCGCCAAATTGTGGCAAAAGAGTCCGATGCTAAAGTCCATGTTTGGACAATTGACTTTAGTACCTTGTTTTGTGGCACTGATTGCCCTTAAATCGATTAGTTCGCAAATATCGCCTTACTATGGGGCATCGCTAGTATTATTGGTGATGTTGATCGTTTGGGCTGCGGATTCTGGGGCGTATTTTGTGGGCAAAGCTGTCGGTAAAACTAAGCTTATGCCCGCAGTTAGCCCAGCTAAAACCTTAGAGGGTTTGCTCGGTGGCCTAGTGACTACACTAATTGTTGTTGCGGGTGTTATGTATATATCCCCTGAGCAGGAGTTAGGCTTAGTGGTTGCGGTGACCATTTTTGTGGCACTGATTTCAGCCCTTGGCGATTTATCTGAGAGTATGTTTAAACGCGCTGCGTGCATTAAAGATTCGGGCACGATTTTGCCTGGACATGGCGGCGTGCTCGACCGCATCGACAGCCTGACAGCAGCCTTGCCGGTGTTTACCCTAATCTACATTGCATTTTGGATGTAACGCTATGCAAAATATGGTGATTTTGGGTGCGACAGGCTCGATTGGTGCCAGTACCTTAAGTGTGATTTCGGCCAACCCTTCAGCCTATCGAGTGTATGCTTTAGTGGCGAATGCGAGTGTCGACAAGATGCTCGCCCTGTGTTTAGCCCATCGCCCGCAGGTCGCCCATATGGTCGATCCTAATGCTGCATTAGCACTCAAGACGCAATTACCTGCGGCGCTTAATATCCAAGTCACAAGTGGCGAGGATGAGCTTATTGCCTTAGTCACTTCCTCAGTGGTTGATACCGTGATGGCTGCGATTGTCGGCGCGGCGGGTTTAGTCCCGACTCTGGCGGCGGTGAAGGCGGGTAAGCGGGTATTGCTCGCCAATAAAGAGGCGCTGGTGATGTCCGGCGAGCTGTTTATTGAGGCAACGAAACGCTCTGGCGCCACGTTGTTGCCGGTTGACAGTGAACACAATGCGATTTTCCAATGCTTACCCGAAGAAGTGCAGGCTAATTTAGGGCGCTGTGATTTAGCGGCGTCAGGTATTTCCCATATTTTGCTCACCGGTTCTGGTGGTCCATTTTTAACCGCCGAGCTGTCAAGTCTTGCGGCAATGACGCCAGCACAGGCTTGCAAACATCCAAATTGGTCAATGGGGCCGAAAATTTCGGTCGACTCCGCCACGATGATGAATAAGGGCTTGGAGTTTATCGAAGCACGCTGGTTGTTCAATACCCAGAAAGATCAACTAAAGGTGGTTATTCATCCGCAAAGTGTTATTCATTCTATGGTGCAATACCGCGATGGCAGTGTGATCGCGCAGATGGGTAACCCGGATATGCGTACACCGATTGCGCATTGTATGTCCTATCCGCAAAGAATTCGCTCCGGTGTTGAACCTTTGGATTTTTTCAAAGTCGGACAGTTAAGCTTTTGTGAGCCAGACTTTAATCGCTTCCCCTGTTTGGCTTTAGCGATTGCCGCTTGTGCCCAAGGGCAAGAAGCGACTACGGTACTCAATGCGGCCAATGAAATCGCCGTGGAGGCGTTTTTACAAGGCAAGATTGGGTTTACCCATATCGCCAAGGTGAACGAAGCCTGTTTATCGTCGGTGCCTAAACGGGCGATGACCAGCATCGAAGATATCATTGCTCTCGATGCACAAACACGGATATATGCCCGTGAATTACTAGCGAAATTTGCTTAGGCCTCTTGTTGACGAGGCTTGAGTGGATTTACTGATGACGTAAGGAGTGGAATGTTAGATTTTTTGTGGAACTTAGGTTCTTTTATCGTAGCACTTGGGCTGTTAATTACTGCCCACGAATACGGCCATTTCTATGTTGCGCGCCGCTGTGGTGTGAAAGTTGAGCGTTTTTCGATTGGTTTTGGTAAGGCGATTTGGCGCAAAGTCGGTCAAGATGGTACTGAATATGTTATTGCCATGATCCCGCTGGGTGGCTATGTCAAAATGCTCGATGAGCGTGTTGAAGATGTCCCCGATAACTTAAAAGATCAGGCCTTTAACCGTAAAAGCGTGTGGCAACGTATAGCCATTGTGGCGGCTGGCCCCATTGCGAACTTTATTTTTGCGATTATCGCACTGTATTTTATGTATTTAATTGGTGTGCCATCGCTAAAGCCAGTCATTACCTCAACGACACCTGGCACTGCGGCGGCACAAATCCAAGTCACTGAGCCGATGCAAGTGACGGCGATTTCAGGCCAGCCGGTACGGAATTGGGAAGAAGTCAATTTGGCGCTTGTTGGCCATATTGGTGATGACAGTTTAACACTATCCCTTGCGCCCCTTAACGGTTTACAGGGACTTGATACCGATACTCGTACTTACACTTTAGACACCCGTCAATGGCGTTTCGACCCTGAGAAAGAGTCACCGATCACGGCACTGGGCTTGGGCGTGTATCGCCCTGCGATTGAGCCACAAATTGCGCTCATCAGTGAAGGCAGTGCAGCGGCTAAGAGTGATCTGAAGGTCGGTGATACCTTAGTGGCTATCAATGGCCAGCAATATACCGATTGGCAAGCTTTTGTTGACATTATTCAGCATTCTGCCAATGTGCCTGTGGAGTTAACCGTGCGCCGTAATGGCGAGCAATTTGCCATCTCGGTGACACCAGCAAGTGTTAAAAATAGCGATGGTAAAGATGTCGGCGTGCTTGGGGTGAGCCCGGCTCAGGCACAATGGCCTGAGAATATGCGATTACAGCTAGAATATGGGCCAATCGAATCTTTTGCTATCGCAGCCGATAAAACATGGCAACTTGTTGTCGTGAGCTTTAAGATGATTGGCAAATTATTTACTGGCGATGTGTCAGTGAAAAACTTAAGTGGACCTATCTCAATCGCACAGGGTGCGGGCAATAGTGCAAACTATGGCTTGGTTTACTTTCTCGGTTTCCTCGCGCTTATCAGTGTCAATTTAGGCATCATTAACTTGCTGCCATTGCCTGTGCTCGATGGGGGACACCTGCTGTATTACTTCGTTGAAGTAATAACTGGTAAGCCTGTATCTGAAAAGGTACAGGAAATAGGATTCAGATTTGGGGCAGCATTACTGCTGATGTTGATGAGCATTGCGCTCTTCAATGATTTTGCCCGACTCTGAGCAAGGACAGACTAATAATTAGAAGTGCTCTATGAGATTGAATAAACTTTTTGCCTCGATGTTATTCGTCGGTGCGTCGTTTTCAGGGACTGTGTTGGCGGATACTTTCCAACCCTTTGAAGTGACCGACATCCAAGTTGAAGGTTTGCAGCGAGTCGCACTGGGTGCTGCCTTGTTAAGCTTACCAGTGAAAGTGGGCGACACTGTAGATCAGTTAAAAATTCAGCAAGCCATTAAAAGCCTGTATGCCTCAACTAACTTTGAGAATATCTCAGTCAGTCATGATGGCGGCGTGTTGATTGTCAAAGTCACCGAAAGACCAACCATCAGTGCTGTGACATTTGAAGGCAACAAAGACATTAAAGATGAGCAGTTACAGGAAAGTCTGGACGGCTCAGGCGTTAAAGTCGGCGAATCTTTAGACCGCACAATGCTGACTGGCATCGAGAAGGGATTACAAGACTTCTACTACGGCGTGGGTAAATACGGCGCCAAAGTTGAGGCGCAGGTGATTAACTTGCCTCGGAACCGTGTCGAACTTAAGTTCAAATTTACTGAAGGTTTAGCGGCCGAAATCCGCCAAATTAACGTGGTCGGTAATCATGAGTTCACCGATGCTGAGCTTATCGGCATGTTAGAACTGAAAGATTATGTGGCTTGGTGGGATCTGTTTGGTGAGCGTCGCTATCAGAAGCAAAAGCTTCAAGCCGACCTTGAGACGATTAAAACCTATTACCACAACAAGGGTTATATTCGCTTTGAAGTTACCTCGACTCAAGTGGCGATGACCCCAGACCGTAAAGGCTTGTACATCACTATCAACGTCAATGAAGGTGAGAAGTACAAGGTAAAAGGCGTTAACCTCACGGGCGATCTGATGGGTCGTGAAGAGTTGATGAAATCGATTCTGCCTATCAAGGCGGGCGATATGTACAACGGCGGTGATGTGACCTTCACCGAAGAAATGTACAGCAAATACTTAGGCCGTTTCGGTTACGCTTACCCTGAAGTGAAAACCTACCCTGAAATTGATGATAAGACCAAGGAAGTGACCTTAAACATCAATATCAAACCTGGTAAGCGTGTGTATGTTCGCTCCATCAACTTTACCGGTAATACTGTCACTAAAGATGAAGTGATGCGTCGCGAACTGCGTCAGATGGAAGGTGCTTGGTTAAACTCTGCGCAGGTTGAGCAATCTAAAGCCCGTTTGAACCGTTTAGGCTTCTTCGAGACCGTCGATACCGAGACCATTCAAGTGCCCGGTACTGACGATTTAGTCGATGTAGCGGTTAAGGTGAAAGAGCAGCCTTCTGGCTCATTTAACGCCGGTGTCGGTTATGGTACTGAATCAGGTCTAAGCCTACAGTTTGGTGTGCAGCAAAATAACTTCCTCGGCACGGGTAACCAAGCGGGTGTGAGTTTAAGTACCAACAAGTACTCTAAAAACGTCAACTTATCTTACACCGATCCATATTGGACTAAAGATGGTGTGAGCTTAGGCGGTAGTGTTTACTGGAACGAGTTCGATGCGAACGAAGCCAACCTTGAACGCTATAAAAACAGCTCCTATGGGGTAGCGCTAAACTCTGGTTTCCCGATTAACGAATACAACCGTATCAACGGCGGTATTGGTTATCGTCATAACACGATTTCAGAAATCTCTGCCTATGAACAGGCGTTGCGTTTCTACAATATTTACCGTGAAGATGATCCAAATGCAGACTTAAGTTTTGATAACTTTGAGCTGAGTTTAGGTTGGTATCGCAGTACCTTAAACCGAGGAACCTTCCCAACAGACGGTTCATCACAGCGTTTAAGCGGTAAGATGACTGTACCTGGATCAGATCTGCAGTACTTCAAGACTGACTTCGATACCAACTACTATTTCCCTCTCAACCGCAGTCAAAGTTTTGTGGTCTTGGCACGTGGTCGTTTAGGCTATGGTAATGGTTATGGTCAATTTAACGATAATGACCAGATCCTTCCATTTTGGGAAAACTATTACTCAGGCGGTAGCACCTCACTGCGTGGCTTTAAGTCTAACTCCGTAGGTCCGCGTTCCTTCTATCTTTTCCGTGGAAGTGAACCCTGTGCGCCGGATCCATCGGGTGACGGTTGTAGTTTACCGGGCGATCCAAACAGTATTCAGGTAAGCTCTGGCCGTTCAATCGGTGGTAACGCTATCGCAACTGCGAGTTTAGAGTTTATTGTACCGACGCCATTCTTGGATGAGGCTTATACCAACTCTGTACGTACCAGCTTCTTCCTCGATGCCGGTAACGTGTGGGATACCGAGTTTGATTTTGCCAAATATCAAACCTTACCCGCTGAAGAGTTTGATAAGTTACAAGACTACAGTGACCCAGCGCGTATAAGAGCATCTTGGGGGGTAAGCTTACAGTGGTTATCACCAATGGGCCCTATGGTATTCAGCTTGGCATGGCCGATTAAAGAGTACGAAGGCGATCAAACAGAGATCTTCTCGTTCAATATTGGCAAAACTTTTTAAAAGGCATACACTCGGCAAGTTTTGCTGAATATAACAAAGGTAACAAGGAGTCTATTTTGAACAAGATGGTAAACCGTGCCCTAGTGACGTTAGCTTTATTAGGTGCACCTTTAGCTGCGCAGGCGGAAAATATTGCTGTAGTTGATATGGGCGCTGTGTTTGAGCAGTTACCTCAACGTGAGCAAATCATGCAGTCTCTGAAGTCAGAGTTTGGTGATCGCATGTCTGAAGTTCAGAAAATGCAAGAAGAAATGCGCTCTCTGATGGAGAAGCAGCAACGTGATGGCGCGTTAATGAATGACACGCAAAAAACTGAGCTGGTTCGTAAAATGGAAGCGCTAAAATCTGAATATCAGTTGAAAGGTAAGGCGTTGGATGAGGACTTACGTCGTCGCCAAGGCGAAGAGCAAAACAAACTGTTAGTTAAGGTTCAAAAAGCCATTAACACTATCGCTGAAAAAGAAAAATACGATTTAGTTTTACAGCGTGGTGCAGTCATTTATGTTAAGCCAAATGCTGACATCAGTGGCAAAGTGGTTGAAGCCTTAAGCAAAGGCAAGTAATTGATGAAAAGTGTGACTTTAAAAGAGCTAAGCCTGATATTAGATGGCGTTGTCCAAGGCGATGAAACCTTAGTGATCAACAGTGTTGCAACGCTTGAACATGCCACAGCGGGACAAATCTCTTTTCTAGCCAACAGCAAATACCGTGCTCAGCTTGAGTCAACTCAAGCGAGCGCGGTGTTATTGTCGGCTAAAGATGCGCAGGACTATCCTGGCACTGCGTTAGTCGTAAAAGATCCCTATGTGGGGTTTGCTCGTGTGGCGCAGTTGTTAGATACCACGCCCAAGGCAGCGATGGGTATTCATCCCACGGCGCAAATTGACCCTTCTGCCCAGTTAGGTGAAGGCGTGGCAATTGGTGCTAATGTGGTGATTGGTGCCAATGTTATCCTCGGTGAAAATGTACAAATTGGTGCGGGTACTGTGATTGGACAAGACTCCATCATAGGCTCAAATAGCCGGTTATGGGCCAATGTCACCCTGTATCACAATGTCCATTTAGGCCAAGACTGTATTATTCATTCCGGTGCCGTTATTGGCTCCGATGGATTTGGTTACGCTAATGAGCGCGGACAGTGGGTTAAGATCCCTCAAACTGGCGGTGTGCGCATTGGTGATCGCGTCGAAATCGGTGCTAATTCAACGATTGACCGCGGTGCATTAGGCCATACAGAAATCCACAATGGTGTGATTATCGACAACCAAGTGCAGGTCGCCCATAACGATATTATTGGTGAAAATACAGCTATCGCAGGCAGTACCACGATTGCGGGCAGTGTCACTATTGGTAAGTACTGTATTATTGGTGGAAATTGTGCCATTGCTGGCCATTTATCCATTGCCGATGGTGTGCATATTTCTGGCGCGACCAACATTACTGGTAATATGCGTGAGCCTGGTTTGTATTCATCAGCCACGGTTGCTATGGATAACAAAACGTGGCGTAAAAACACAGTTCGCTTCCGTCAATTGGATGAACTGTTCCAGCGCGTGAAGACGTTGGAAAAAAATTTAAATACACCAGAGTAATTGCCCTAAGGCAATTTTGAGGAACTAGGTTCGTGTCTAATCAAATGAACACTATGGATATTTCGGAGATCCTTAAGTATCTGCCCCATAGATATCCATTCCTATTAATCGATCGCGTACTGGATTTCACCCCCGGTGAGAGTCTCCATGCGATTAAAAACGTGACGATTAATGAGCCCTTCTTTCAGGGGCATTTCCCGATCCAGCCTGTGATGCCCGGCGTGCTGATTTTAGAAGCAATGGCGCAGGCCACTGGTCTGCTTGCTTTTAAGACCATGAGTGACGATGTGCCACCACCTGGTGTGTTGTATTATTTTGCGGGTATTGATAATGCACGTTTTAGACGTGTAGTCGAACCCGGTGATCAAATCCATTTTGAAGTCAAAATGATTAAAGAGCGCCGCGGGATTGGCGTTTTCTATGGTGAGGCCAAAGTGGATGGTGAAGTGGTTTGTTCCGCTGAAATCATGTGTGCCCGCAGAGAGATTAATCAGTGATAGATACATTAGCGTTTGTGCATCCCGATGCAAAAATTGGTAAAAATGTCACCATAGGTCCATGGAGTTATGTGGGCGCGGGTGTCGAGATTGGTGACGATTGTTGGTTAAGCTCCCACGTGGTGGTGAAGGGGCCAACGGTGATAGGTAAAGGCAACCGTATTTTTCAATTCGCCTCTGTGGGTGAAGAATGCCAAGATAAAAAATACGCAGGTGAGCCTACACGCCTTATCATTGGCGATAACAATGTTATCCGTGAGCATGTCACTATTCACCGTGGAACCGTTCAAGACAATAGCGAAACCCGTATTGGTTCAAACAACCTGTTTATGAACTACGTGCACATTGCTCACGACTGTGTGGTCGGCAATAACGTAATTATGGCCAATAATGCGTCTATCGCAGGCCATGTGCATGTCGGTGACTGGGCGATTCTCGGTGGCATGACTGGCGTCCACCAGTTTGTGCATATCGGTGCCTACGCCTTTACTGCGGGATGTTCGTTATTATTACAGGATGTACCACCCTTTGTGATGGCTGCGGGACAACCAGCTATCCCTCGCGGCTTAAACAGCGAAGGTATGAAGCGCCGAGGTTTCTCTAAGGAAACTCAATTAGCGGTGCGCCGCGCTTATAAAACCTTATATCGTAGCAGCCTGACGGTTGAAGAAGCGGTTGAGGCACTTGCCGAAGATGCACAAAATGACGCGCAAGTTAAGTTGCTCGTTGAGTTTGTCAAATCTTCGGGTCGCGGCATTATTCGTTAGCGGCATGATGCGTTAAGAGTTTCGACTCTAGACTATGCCATTCATAGGCACTGCTCGTGACATTCTGCGTTAGAAAATGCCATGGCAGAGGTTATCGCTGCGGTGCCATTCACTTGTCAGATATGATTGGTTTATGAGCAAAAAATCTCAATTAGTGTTTGCAATGGTCGCCGGAGAACTCTCCGGCGATATTTTAGGTGCGGGTTTGATGGCCGCGCTGCAAAAAGCACATCCCAATGCCCGTTTTGTTGGTATTGGTGGACCTCGTATGGAAGCCTTAGGCTTCGAATCCCTGTTCGCGATGGAAGAATTAGCCGTGATGGGGATAGTTGAAGTGCTATCGCGCCTGCCACGCCTGCTCCATGTCCGAGCTTCGTTAATTAAGTCCATCACCGAGCTTAAGCCTGATTGCTTTATCGGTATTGATGCGCCGGATTTCAATATCGGTCTCGAGCTTAAATTAAAGGCTCAGGGGATTAAAACCGTTCACTATGTGAGTCCTTCGGTGTGGGCATGGCGGCCTAAGCGGATCTTTAAAATCGCCAAGGCGACTAATATGGTGCTGTCATTATTGCCCTTCGAGAAAGCCTTCTACGATAAGCATCAAGTGCCTTGTACCTTTGTCGGTCATACTTTAGCCGACGACATTCCGCTTGAGAGTGATAAAGCAAGTGCGCGTCAATTGCTGGAGTTAGATCCTGAGGCTGAATATCTCGCGATTTTACCTGGTTCGCGCGGCGGTGAGCTAAAGCAATTGGCTGAGCCCTTTGTGAAGGCGGCGCTACTTATCAAGCAGCAATTTCCCGATATTCGCTTTGTGACGCCTTTAGTGAATCAACAGCGCCGTGAGCAGTTTGAACAAGCGTTAAAAGATTATGCGCCGGATTTAGAAATTCACATGGTGGAAGGCAAGTCACGCGAAGTGATGGCCGCTGCCGATGGTATTTTACTCGCCTCGGGTACAGCGACGTTAGAGGCCATGCTGATTAAACGCCCAATGGTGGTGGCGTACCGCGTGAGTCCACTGACCTATCGTATTGCCAAGAGCATGATGCAGGTGAATCGTTTCTCGCTGCCAAATTTATTAGCGGGGCGAGATGTGGTACCAGAGCTTATTCAGCATGATTGCACGCCAGAGAAAATAGCTGCCGCGGTTGGCGTTGAACTTAACCGCGACTTTGCACCAATCAAAGCCGAGTTTGAACGTTTGCATCAACTGCTGCGTTGCGATGCCAGCCAGAAGGCGGCAGAGGCGGTTTTGGCTCTGGTTGATGTTAAGGATGTGAACTAATGGCGGTATTTAAGACGCTGACCGACACCGATATCGCCACCTTCTCAACAGGTTTAGTGGCGGGTGTGGATGAAGTTGGCCGTGGTCCCCTCGTTGGCGATGTCGTCACCGCTGCGGTGATCCTCGATCCTAATCGACCTATTTGGGGCTTAAATGACTCTAAAAAGCTCAGCGAGAAGCGCCGCGAGGCATTATTCGATGAGATTTGTGAAAAAGCCTTAAGCTTTCATGTGGGGCGGGCAAGTCCTGCGGAAATTGATGAGCTGAATATCCTGCATGCCACTATGCTTGCCATGCAGCGCGCGGTGGCAGGGCTTGCACGTGCGCCCGAGTTAGTTTTAGTCGATGGTAATCGCAGCCCGGCGTTTACTCACCAAGGGCTGTCTTTGGCGAGCCATAGCATAGTCAAGGGTGATGGCCTGATTGCCAGCATCAGTGCAGCCTCGATTATTGCCAAAGTGACCCGCGATCGGGAGATGGATGCCCTCGATGCCGCTTATCCACAGTATGGATTTGCTAAGCATAAGGGCTATCCAACGAAGGCGCATTTTGACGCCATCGCCGAGCATGGTGTGTTCGATCAATATCGTAAAAGTTTCAAACCCGTCAAGGCATTACTGGAGCGTTAACACCGATTGGGTGTTTTCACTTCAGCTTGAGAGCAAAGTCACTAGCCCAAGAGCGGTGACTTTGCTAGTCTGCTTTTTTAGTGATTGTTAACCTGCTATTCAAAGATAATTCTAATTATGTCCGATCCTCGTTTTGTGCATCTGCGTGTCCACAGTGACTTTTCTATGTCCGATGGTGTGGCTAAGGTCAAGCCAATCCTTGCTCAAGTTGAAGCGCATGGGATGGCGGCGGTGGCTTTAACAGATCAAAATAACTTCTGTGGTCTAGTGAAGTTTTACGGCGGTTGCCATGGCGCAGGGATCAAACCGATTATTGGCGCGGACTTTTGGATGCAAGTGCCTGGTTTTGATGGCGAGTTTTGCGCATTAACCATTATTGCGATGAATAATGAGGGCTATCAAAACCTCACCCAAATCATCAGCCAAGCCTATTTACGCGGGCATGTTCAAGGTCGCGTAGTGATTGACCAAGAGTGGTTGGTCACATATAACCAAGGCATTTTGCTGCTGTCTGGGGGCAAAGAAGGGGATGTGGGTAAGGCGCTGCTGAAGGGCAACAATACTCAGGTTGAGTCGTTATGCGAGTTCTATCAGCAGCATTTTGAGGGACGTTATTTCCTTGAGTTGTTACGCACCGGACGCCCCGATGAAGAGCGTTATCTGCACATGGCGGTGGGATTAGCGCAGGAAAAGGGTATTCCTGTGGTGGCTACAAATCAGGTGGTGTTTTTAAAGCCAGAGGACTTCGAAGCCCATGAAATACGGGTCGCGATTCACGATGGTTTTACGCTCGCCGATCCACGCCGTCCTAAAAAGTACAGTGAGCAGCAGTACCTTCGCAGTGAAGAGGAAATGTGTGAGCTGTTTGCTGACATCCCCGCAGCCCTTGCCAATACCGTTGAAATTGCTAAGCGTTGTAACGTCACTATTCGTTTAAACGAATACTTCTTACCTAACTTCCCCACTGGCGATATGTCGATTGAGGATTATTTGGTTGATCGCTCTAAGAAGGGGCTCGAAGAGCGCTTAGCATTCTTATTCCCCGACCCACAGGTGCGCGCCGAGCGTCGCGGTGAATATGACGAGCGTCTCGATGTAGAACTAAAAGTAATCAACCAGATGGGCTTTCCTGGTTACTTCTTGATCGTGATGGAGTTTATTCAGTGGGGTAAGGACAACGGGATTCCCGTTGGTCCTGGCCGTGGTTCGGGCGCGGGTTCGCTTGTGGCCTATGCCCTTAAGATTACCGACTTAGACCCCCTCGAATTTGACCTGCTGTTCGAACGTTTCTTGAACCCAGAACGGGTGTCGATGCCCGACTTCGACGTTGACTTCTGTATGGATCGACGCGACGAGGTCATTGACCACGTGGCTGAGTTGTACGGCCGTGAAGCGGTATCGCAGATTATTACTTTCGGTACCATGGCGGCTAAGGCGGTTATCCGAGACGTCGGCCGTGTGCTGGGCCATCCCTATGGCTTTGTCGACCGCATTTCAAAGCTTATCCCACCCGAGCCAGGGATGACACTGGCCAAAGCTTTTGAAGTGGAACCGGCATTGCAGGAATCCTACGATGCCGATGAAGATGTCAAAGATCTTATCGACATGTGCCGCAAACTCGAGGGCGTCACTCGAAACGCGGGTAAGCACGCGGGGGGCGTGGTGATTGCGCCTACCAAGATCACCGACTTTTCGCCGCTATATTGCGACGCTGAGGGTAAAAACCCGGTAACCCAGTTCGATAAGAACGACGTGGAAACCGCAGGGTTAGTTAAATTCGACTTCTTGGGGTTAAGAACGCTCACTATCGTCGATTGGGCGCTAGAGATGATCAACAAGGTGGAGGTTAAAAATGGCCGTCCACCAATACGCATTGAAGCGATTCCGCTAGACGACCCAGCCTCGTTTAGATTGCTGCAACGTTATGAAACCACTGCGGTATTCCAGCTCGAATCCCGTGGTATGAAGGACTTGATTAAACGTCTACAGCCCGACTGTTTCGAAGATATGATCGCTCTGGTGGCATTGTTTCGCCCAGGGCCGTTGCAATCGGGCATGGTGGATAACTTTATCGAGCGTAAGCATGGCCGTGAAGAGGTGTCTTACCCCGATTCTCAATACCAGCATGAATCCTTAAAAGAACTGCTTTCGCCCACTTACGGCATTATTTTGTACCAAGAGCAGGTGATGCAGATTGCGCAGGTATTGTCAGGTTATACCTTAGGCGGCGCTGACATGTTACGCCGTGCTATGGGTAAGAAAAAGCCTGAGGAGATGGCCAAACAGCGGAGTATTTTTAAAGAGGGCGCAATTAAAAACGGTGTCGACGGCGAGCTGTCGATGAAAATCTTCGACCTTGTGGAAAAGTTCGCTGGTTACGGTTTTAACAAGTCTCACTCTGCGGCCTATGCGTTAGTTTCCTATCAAACGCTGTGGTTGAAGACCCATTTTCCATCGCAATTTATGGCGGCTGTAATGTCTGCCGATATGGATAACACCGATAAAATTGTGACCTTAGTGGATGAATGCGAGCGGATGGGGCTCACCATCATTCCGCCGGATGTGAATAAGGGATTATTTAAGTTTACCGTTGATGATGATCTGCGGATTGTCTACGGCATTGGTGCGATCAAAGGCGTGGGTGAGGGGCCAGTTGAGTCAATTTTAGAGGCGCGTAAAGATGGTCCCTTTGTTGATTTATTCGATTTCTGTGCCCGTATCGACCTAAAAAAGCTCAATAAACGGGTTATTGAAAAGCTTATCTGTGCGGGAGCGTTAGATTCCCTCGGACCGCACCGCGCGTCGATGATGGCAACCTTACCCGAGGCCATTAGCGCAGCAGACCAACATGCGAAGGCTGAGGCTATTGGTCAGCATGATATGTTTGGTTTGCTCAATAGTGATCCTGAGGATAGCAAGCAACAGTTTGTGGAATGTACCCCATGGCCGGACAAAATTTGGCTTGAGGGCGAGCGCGAAACATTAGGGTTGTATTTAACTGGGCACCCAATAAATCAATACCTTAAAGAGCTTAAGCATTACACCTCTGGGCGCTTGAAGGATGTGCATCCTACCGAACGGGGCAAAACCGTCAAGGCTGCGGGCCTCGTCGTGGCGACCAGGGTGATGCTCACTAAACGTGGCTCAAAAATGGGCTTACTGACCTTAGATGATAAGAGCGCTCGGCTTGAGGTGATGCTATTTACTGAAGCCTTTGAGAAGTTTAATCACCTGCTGGAAAAGGATCGGATCCTGATCTGTGAAGGTGAGGTGAGTTTTGATGATTTTGCCGGTGGAAACCGGATGACGGCGCGCAATATCATCGATATCAGTGAGGCGCGTAGCCATTTTGCCAGTGCATTGGAAATCGATTTAGAGGCATCACAGCTGACCCCAAATATGCTCGAGGGCATTGAGCAGGCAATCAGTCCATGGCGTAATGGCGCTGTGCCAGTGCTGATTAACTATAGCCAAGCTCAAGCCAAGGGGCAGTTTAGATTGGCCGAAACTTGGCGAGTTAACCCAAGTGATGAGTTGGTCTTTGCCTTGGAAAGTTTACTCGGCCCGAACAAAGTGCGGATTGTATTTCCATCGTAATATCTGTCTTAAGTCGAACCAAGCTTAGGTTTCTGTTGTTTTTGAGTGGGGAAGAGGATGGCGGCGCAGGATTTGAGTGTTCATATAGCGCGATTTTTAGATAGCTTACCCTTTCAAGCGGGGAGCAAGTTAGTCCTCGCTTACAGTGGCGGAGTCGATTCCGAAGTGCTCGCCTACGGCTTAAGTGAATATGCTAAACAGCGTCCTGATTTACGCTATCAATTGATTTATGTACATCATGGCTTGAGCCCCAATGCCGATGCTTGGGCTAAGCATTGCCAAGAACGCGCGGCCCTGTATGGTTTACCTGTGACGGTAGAACGGGTGCAACTCGAGCTTGGTCCTCGGGTGAGCGTTGAGGCTGTAGCGCGAAAAGCGCGTTATCAGGCGATTTTAGCGCATCTTAATCCGCAGGATATCTTACTCACCGCTCACCATGAAGATGATCAACTCGAGACAATTCTGTTAGCCCTTAAACGCGGCCAAGGTCCTAAGGGTTTAGCGGCCATGGGGCACATTCAGCCACTCTCATTAGCAGGCAAAGGGGAGTGCTTACAAGTGCGTCCTTTGCTTGATATTAGCCGCGAGATGATTGAAGCCTTTGCCAAAGCGCAACATTTAGTCCATATTGATGATGAGAGTAATCAAGATGATAAGTACGATCGTAACTTTCTTCGCCTCGAGATTATCCCACGCCTAAAAGCGCGCTGGCCAAGTATCGCCACAACTGCCAGTCGCAGTGCCCAGCTTTGTGCCGAGCAGCAAGCCATAGTAGAAACTGTGGTCAGTGAGCGTTTACCTAAGCTGTTAACCAAGGCGGCTGTTACTGAGCAAACTGTACTCAAGCTGACTGAATTGGCAGCGCAACCGATTGAATGGCAAGGGATACTGCTGCGGGGCTTTATTGAGTCCCAAGGATTTTCACTGCCATCCTACGTGCAGTTGCAGCAAATGTTGCAGCAATTAATCCATGCTAAAGAGGATGCTAAGGTCCATATCCGCATTAATGACTGTGTTCTGCGCCGCTTTGCCGGGATGCTTTATCTGGATAGTGGAGAAACCCCATCTACTGCGCCCCACATTACAGCGCGCGACCTACATCAAGAGATTCTGACCTTATTGACTCAAGCATCAACAATGGTTGAAGACAAGATTGTGCCATTTGCGTTGGTGACCACAGGCCCTCGGCTACGTTTACCTAACGCCGATGAAGTGGTGAGTCTACGTTATGGCTTGCCGGGGCAATTTCGCTGTCAGCCGCATTTTCGCGATAAGGGACGCGAGCTGAAAAAGTTATGGCAAGAATGCGCTGTGCCGCCATGGTTACGTACTGATGTAGGATTCGCGTTCTACAACGATAAGCTGGTGATGGCCTTTGGTCTCTGGGTCGAAAAGGCATTTTGTGCCCAAGGGGATGATATCGGGCTTAAGTTTGATGGGAATGCGATCGGATAGCAAAGTCTATTTGCCATGCTTTATCGCCAGTGAGCAGCATCCATGCTCGATTAAGACAGTTGGGCTGGGCTTAACTTGTAGCAATTACGCCCCGAGGCTTTGGCTTGATACAAAGTTTTATCAGCCTGCTCATAGAGTTGTTCGGCTTCCATCGTGTCACTCGCCTCAGCCGCCCCAAGGCTACTGCTCACGCCAAATTGATGGAAGCTAGTATTGGCATTGGTTGCAGTGACGATACGCTCACACAGTAAACCCGCGGCATGAATATTACCTTGTACTATGACCACAAACTCATCGCCGCCGATGCGGAAAGCCTGATCTGTACTACGGATACTGCTACGGATAATGTCACCAAACTCCTTCAAAATATAGTCACCGCATTTGTGACCATACTTATCGTTAAGCTGCTTAAAATTATCCAAATCCAACACAATAAGTGACACCGTTCCCTGTTTTCTGTGAGCCCTGGCCACCGCGTTTTTCAGGCTTTGGCTGTAATAGTGACGATTTCCAAGACCCGTTAGGGAGTCAAACATCGCCTGCATCGACATTTCTTGGTACTGCATGGCATTCAGCAATGGTTGTAACAAGAGCGGCTCTATTTCTTGCAAGCTGATGCTCTGTGAGGGCGTTAGCGGCGTTAACAGTTGATACTGCAGTGTAACTGGTGTCCCGCCGCAAATGATCTGCCGTTTAAGGCTAATCCCATAACGTTTACCCCAGCTTAATTTATATTGCTCAAATTGTAGTCGAACCCCTTGTATAGGCAGATGTTGTCCCAGCACTTTGCCGTAGCAGGCAAAGACTGTCCGCGGATCTAAACTAGCATGCAGTTGCTGGATAACTTGCACGAGATCCAGCGGCGCGGATGTCGGGCTATATGCCTCTGTTTGATAGTTATATTCATCGGGATATAACGTGGTCGCTAAGCCAAAGTCCATTATGATTACCCCAGCAAATGAAATGGCGATAAAAACTGTTACCTTAGTTAAGCAATATGTGTGCCGTTATATTTGCCAATTAAATTTGTCTTTACTTGTCACTCAGTTAAGCTTAAAGCTCATCGTTATAATTTTTAACATGCCAGTAATTTGACAGGAGCTAGTGCGTCTATGGAACATGGTTTCTTGATTCAAATTCTGCTGATGTTAGTCATTGCGATCGTTGCGATTGCGCTACTTAGGCGTATCGGTTTGCCAGCTATTTTGGCGTATTTGTTAACAGGAGTACTCAGTGGGCCGAGTGGCTTTCATTGGTTTACTCAGCAGCAAATGCAGTCTGTCGCCGAGCTTGGGGTAGTGCTGTTGATGTTTACCCTAGGGCTTGAGTTTTCGGTACCCCGCTTATGGGCGATGCGCAGAACCGTGTTTGGTTTAGGCAGTGCCCAGGTGCTCGTCACCACTGTCTTGACTATGCTAGTGGCGTTAGCCTGTGGGTTGAATTGGATTGAATCACTCGTAATCGGCGCAGCAATTGCGCTTTCATCTACCGCCATAGTGCTTAAACTGCTCAATGAACAGGGTTGGCTGAGGCGTCGTCATGGCGAATTATCTGTCAGTGTATTGTTATTTCAGGATTTAGCGGTAGTGCCGCTGCTGATTCTACTGCCATTACTCGGACAGAATGATGAACCCTTAATGTTAGCTTCAATCACTTGGGCGTTACTCAAGGGGATTCTCGCCTTCTTTTTCTTAATGGCTTTGGGGAAGTGGGCTTTACCCAGGCTGTTTGATGAGGTTGCAAGGTCGCGCTCAAATGAACTCTTTGTTCTTTCAACATTAGTGGTCGCCTTGGTCACGGGCGCATTTACCCAGTGGTTAGGATTATCAATGGCCTTAGGGGCATTTATGGCGGGGATGCTGCTTGGTGAGAGTCAATATCGTCGTCAGCTCGAGGCGGATATTCGCCCCTTTCGCGATCTATTAATGGGGCTATTTTTTATTTCTATCGGCATGATGCTGGATTTTGGATTGGTTATTCAGTTTTGGTGGCAAATTCTATTGGTTCTGCTCGCAGTTGTGTTTGGTAAGGCACTTATTATCCATGGATTATTACGTTTAGTGGGCGAGCCCTTTAGGATTGCGATTAGCACGGCTTTAAGCTTGGCGCAGGTGGGGGAATTTAGTTTTGTAGTACTCGCGCTCGCCGTTAGCTATGGGTTACTGAGTAATGAGACCAGTACGATGCTGGTAATGGTGGCGGTATTATCGATGAGTATCGCCCCTTGGTTGGTGCGTCATAGTGTAGATATTGCAAAGTGGTTATTGGGGATCCGCCAGTCAGCGCATGTAGATGATGTCGTCCCCGTGGTATCCGACGACCATGATTTAGTGGTGATTTTGGGGTATGGGCGCGTAGGGCAAACCATTGCGCGTTTTTTAAAGACCGAAGCCGTGCCTTATTTGGTGCTCGATCTTGATCCCACAAGGGTTTCTGAGGCGCGTCGAGCTGGGGAGCCTATTTACTTTGGTGATGTGTGTAAGCGGGCCATTCTCAAACAGATTGGTATTAAGCATGCCAAAATGATAGTGATCACCTTTAGCGACTCCCGCAGTTTAGAAGACGCCTTACCCTTATGCCGGCAACTGGCTCCTGAAGCTAACATTTTGGTCAGAACCCGCGATGATAGCGAGTTAGACTTATTGCAAAAGGCGGGGGCCAATCAAGTCATCCCAGAAACCTTAGAAGGAAGTTTGATGTTAGTTTCGCAGGTTTTGCATCAATGCGGAGTGCCATTAGCGCGGATCCTCAAGCGGTTAGAGTCGGAGCGGCGTAATCATTATCAATTCTTACATGGCTTTTTCTCGGGTACAGAGACGGATTTCACTTTAGAATCTTTGCATGCAGTGCTGCTGCACCGCGGTGCAAATGCCGTTGGTAAGCAAGTGGCGGATATTGATTGGGAATCACTGCGGGTAGAGTTGAGGGCTATACGTCGTAATGGTCAAGAAATTGAGCATCCTGCATCGGATTGGGTATTTCGAGCGGGGGATATTCTCCTCATCGTCGGCAAACCGAGAAGAGTAGAAAATGCAGAAGCAAAACTACTGCAGGGCTAGTTGGTTTAATAAGAACATCAATCAATAGGATAAAACGCACCAATAAAAAATGCCGACACTGAGTCGGCATTTTGTCTGTAAACTTGTTGTTAATTAATCCCTTGCGGGAAGTTAATTACAGAACAACAACGTTCGCAGCTTGAGGACCTTTTTGGCCTTGTTCGACTTCGTAAGAAACCTTTTGACCTTCAGCAAGGGTTTTAAAGCCATCAGATACGATTGCGCGGAAGTGAACGAATGCGTCAGCGCCACCGTTATCAGGGGAAATAAAACCAAAACCTTTGTCTTCGTTAAACCATTTTACTACACCAGTAGTTTTAGACATGAATGTCTCCAAAATTTTCAAAAAAATAATTCGCAACAATGCGTGAAATTAGCCAGAAATAGAATTATTTACATTGATGATAAGTTATGAGTGGAAAGCTTCATGACAGCAAACAAATACCGGGTGCAGCGAAGGTTTTCAAATACATAATATTGCTTATAAATAGGTCTGACTCACAGGCCAGGACGCAGAATAGCATACTCCCACTTTTTGTATAGCTTTATTTTTAATTAGGGCATATCTATTAGGGGGTTTTTAGTTCGAATATTTGATGGGGATAATTTTTTATTGTTTTTATTCATATGGATAGTGTTTTATTTTTTTCTGAAGCCAGATTGAAATAATTATTCCTGTAAGTTTACTCGCACTATAAAAGTGGTGCTAAACATTTAGAAGGTGGCTTATTTATTTGTCACTTTTCGTTACGTTATTAAATTGTTGCCTATTTGTGATAGTGGTATTGTTTTCCGTATTGGGAGGTTTTCCCATCGAACTTTGACAATAATGACCTGTGGAGCATCAATATTGAAAACAGTATTAAAACGCATTGGGCTTGGCATTTTAGCCCTAGTGCTATTGTTGATGGCAGTTGCCGCACATGAATGGTTTGCCAAAAAGCCATTTTTCTTTCGCGCATTTTTAGATAGAAGCGTCGTAAAAATGGCCTTTGAAAGTCCTGAGACGTTAACATCCTTAGGATTTTTAGAATCTGTTGGGATTACGGGGCATAACGCCCTGCTCGACGATGATAGCCCTGAAGCCATGGACAAAACCTTTACTCAAGTCCGTGCGTTAAGGGACACATTACTGAGTTACCAAGACGCTGATCTCGATGATAATCAGCGTATTTCGAAGGATATTGCATTGTATCTGGCGGATTTTGCCCTCGCGGCCGAACCCTATCGCTATCATAACTATCCGGTGAATCAGTTGTTTGGTGTGCAAAATGGTTACCCAAGCTTTATGCAGGCGCAGCATCAAATCCATTCGGTTGATGATGCTGAAAATTACCTCTCGCGCTTAATTGCGGTGAAGACTAAGTTTGGACAAACCTTAGAAGGGCTCAAACTTCGAGAAGCTAAGGGCATTATTCCGCCTAAGTTTGTGATTGAGCGGGTGCTTACTGAAATGAATGACTTTATCAGTGCGCCAGTTGAAGACAATATTCTCTACAGCTCCTTTAAAACCAAATTAGCAGAAACTCAGATTAGCAGCGATGAACAGGCGCGTTTGCTTTCCACCGCAAAAACCAATATTGAAGCTTACGTGCAGCCAGCGTATCGACTCTTCATTGATTATTTTACTGAGTTACAGACAAAAGCAGGCACGGATGATGGTTATTGGGCTTTGCCTAATGGGAATATAGCCTATGAACAGCTGTTGAAGTTCTTTACTACGACAAATTACACCGCCGATGAGATCCATGCTAAAGGATTGGCCGAGGTGAGCCGTATCCAAGGTGAAATCATGACCATCTTGTCAGCACAAGGGTACGATACAAGCCAAGGATTTTCGGTAGCGATTGAGGCCTTGGCCGCCGATCCTAAATTTTACTATGAAGACACCGATGCTGGCAGAGCGCAGATCCTAGTGGATTATCAAAAAATCCTCGACGAGATCAATGCCGGACTCGATAACGCATTTCGTATCCGTCCAAAGGCGGGAATGGAAGTAGTGCGTATTCCTGAATTTAAAGAGAAAACGGCTCCTGGCGCTTATTATCAGCAACCGGCGATTGACGGCAGCCGCCCAGGACGTTTTTATGCCAACCTCTTTGATATCAAAGCAACACCTAAATACGGTATGCGTACCTTAGCCTACCATGAGGGGATCCCCGGACATCATTTTCAGGTTGCAGTTGCAATG
>NZ_AKZL01000058.1:0-27970 GCF_000282755.1 Shewanella sp. POL2 | reverse complement strand
TCGGTACTTGGATGGTTGGCAATGCGTGGCCCATCATTGGCCCGCCAATAATCACTTTTTGTTCGGCTTCGGCATTAAATTCAGTTTGCTTGAGCACATGTTCAACGGGCGTGCCTATGGGTAACCAATAGTTGCCAGGTTTACCCACATTTTGCCCGGTAACGGTTACCACACGTTCAATCAGCGGTTTTCCTTGGGTCACGGCTTGATGAATCGCAAAGGCGGTTCCCACGTTATGCACGACAATCCCAAGCTTAGCGGGAATGGCGCCCGAGGGCACTTCACGACCTGTGATGATTTGGATCAGCTGTTTTTCACCGCCAGAGGGATACTTCGTTGGGATCACCGTTACCCGAGTGCTGCCGGCAGGGAGCGTAGATTGACTCACCGCCTGTTGCATCACCTTTATGGCTTCAGGTTTGTTGTCTTCGATAGCAATCACAATGCGTTTTGGCGACAAAAGGCGATGGATAATCGCAATCCCCGCCAGAATGTCTTGGCTGTATTCGCGCATTAAGCGATCGTCGGCGCTGATATAAGGCTCACATTCCACGCCGTTGATTATCACTAATTCAATTTCACTAACGGGATTGAGCTTAATATGGCTTGGGAAGGCGGCGCCACCCATGCCGGCTATCCCTGCGCCATGGATTTTGGCAATCATCTCCTGATTGCTGAGCTCAATTGAGCCTGGCGTTAACTCGCACCAGCGGTCTTCACCATCGGCAGCAATCACACAGGTATTGACCGGCAAGGCCGAGGCATGGTTACTGGCTCTTGGCTCAATGGCGACCACAGTACCAGAGGTTGGCGCGTGCACGGGCAAATGCCAAATTGAGGTACCTTGAGTTAATGGCGCGCCTTTTAATACTTTGTCGCCCACTTTGACTGCAAGGGAGCAGTTTTCGCCTACCTGTGGCACAGGCACAAGGTATTCCTGCGCTAATGGCAGTTGGCTAATCGGTGTAGTGTTGGAGAGGAATTTGACTTCAGGTGGATGAATGCCACCAGGTGAGCGCCAAAGGGTTCCTTTATCTAATTGATCTAATAAAGTCTGCACCGCTTATCCTCTCTTTTCTTCGTGCGGGGTCTCTTGGATAAGAGTCACGGGAATGGCATTTAAGCGCCAGTTCCAGTTTTTCAGATTTTGGCCCACAGGGATCATATCGATACAGTCAACGGGGCAGGGCTCGACACAGAGATCGCAACCTGTGCAGTCAGCGGTGAGCACGGTATGCATGAGTTTGCCCGCGCCAATAATGGCGTCGACAGGACAGGCCTGAATACATTTAGTGCAGCCAATACATTCATCTTCGCGAATATAGGCGACTTTTTTGACTTGGGACTGAGCCTCGGCGTTGAGCGGCTCTGGCTCGACCCCCATTAAGCTGGCGAGTTTTTCCATGGTCGCAGTGCCGCCGGGGGGGCACTTGTTGACTTTATCGCCATTGGCAATGGCTTCGGCGTAAGGACGACAACCGGGATAACCACATTGACCGCATTGAGTTTGTGGCAGAATCGCTTCGAGTTCATCGACGATAGGATTACCTTCAACCTTAAATTTTAAGGCAGCAAATCCGAGTAATACCCCAAAGAACAATGCCAATAGGGTCAATAAGATAACGGCAATTAACATGGTGGACATCTATTTAACCAATCCTGTAAATCCCATAAAGGCCAATGACATCAGGCCCGCGGTGATCATGGCGATAGCACCGCCTTTAAACGGCATGGGCACATCGGCCGCCGCTAAACGTTCACGCATCGCGGAAAACAGAATTAACACTAAGGAAAAACCCACCGCAGCACCAAAACCATAGATAGCAGATTGAATAAAATCGTGTTTTTCGTTCACGTTTAATAGGGCTACCCCTAATACTGCACAGTTAGTGGTGATCAGCGGCAGATAAATTCCCAGTGCGCGATGTAGGGCTGCACTGGTTTTCTGCACTACCATCTCGGTAAATTGCACTACCACCGCAATCACCAGAATAAAGCTCATGGTACGCAGATAACTGAGATCAAAAGGCAATAATAGGTATTGATTCACTAGGTAACTGAGAATGGATGCCAAGGTCAACACGAAAGTGGTCGCCATAGACATACCGATAGCGGACTCCAGTTTGCTGGAGACCCCCATAAATGGACATAAGCCTAAGAATTTCACTAATACGAAATTGTTGACCAGTACAGTGCTGATCAACAACAGGAGATATTCACTCATCTCAATACTTGTCTAAACGGATCTTGGCCGTATTATCGACTTTTCCGTTTGCATAAACAACATATAGAATGCAGGGTTAACTATCTTTACTGTAAATATGCATGCTTGATTAACCCTGCATTGGTTTAAATTTGATCAGTTAGGGTGATGGCCTGTGGCTGGGCAATGTAATAGCCTTGGAGGCCATCAACGAGAAGTTTTTTCGAGGGTTAATTTTTCTTCTTGGCGCTCAACACTGGTCGCAATTACGCGGATACCAATACGTCTGGCAACGTCTACCATCATACGCACAAAGAATTTGTTATTGCTGTCTTCATCGATCGCCGAGGTGTAGCTACCATCAAGCTTAATGTAGTCTGGGCGCACTTCGCTGAAGAATTTGAACGAGGTAAAGCTCATGCCAAAACGCTCAATTGATACCCTCGAACCTACGCTATGCACTTCACGTACAAACTTATAACTCGCCCCTAAATTGGCTTGCATACCGGATTCGTTAATCTCAAATACTAAGCGTGAAGCGATATATTTATGCTTGCCAAGAATATCCTTTAACCAGCCTACAAACAGTTCTTGATGCGCTGAAAAAGCACTGATGTTGATGCCAAAATTGCCGCTAATGGTGGGATTTTCTTTAAGCATTTTTAATGTAGTGATCACCACGAGTTTATCTAATTCTGTGCTCATTCCATGGCGCTCCGCCATGGCAATGACTGTGGTGGTCGGTAAAAACTTCCCTTCACTATTGTAGAAGCGTGCCAGCAACTCGCGATATACCTCTACATCGTTACGGCAAGGTTGAATCGGTTGTTGGAAAAATTTAAGCGCTTGGCGGGTGATTAGGTCATTGATTGCCAGTTTCCAACGGTCGTCACCAAATTGCTGATCCGCATTGAGTTTCTCTTGAATATGATAACTATTAGGACCAAGGGTTTGCGCTATGCTGACAGCCGTATCTGCAAGGGATAGCAAATTGACGGGATCTGTCCCTTGTTGGTATGGGACAAGCCCGATATGTGCCGCGGATTCTGCTTTGATCATCTGTTGATATTCATCAAGGAAAATTTTCAGTTGATCTAAAAACTTAGGTCCATCCTTTAACACTAAATCGGGCAAAAAAATCGCAAAATCGGCACTGGAAACGCGGTAGCACTCTGCATCGGGATATTTTGAACTGGCTTTACGTATGCAATTAGCCACATTCGATAAATAATCGTCACCCGCTGAGCGCCCTTGAAGTTGGTTGATATGAGCTAGCTCAGTCGCCTTAACCATGGCCATTAATCCGAGTTGAGGAATCGCACGATTGTTAATACTTTCTAACTTGGAGGTAAAACGAGGACGACTGCCAAACCCTGTAATGGGATCTTGATAAGCCACTTTATGCAGTTTCTGGTTTTCCTGTGTGAGGCTATCGACTCGTGATTTTAACGTTGTTCGGCATTCCTCAAGCGCTAATCTGACGGGGGTCATTTCGCCATTCAGTCTAGAAGACTCTATGGCTGAAAAACTCAACTCCGGAACATGCATAATATAATCGGCAGCATAACGGATAGAAGATTTTAATTTATTGATAAGTAATAAAAAAACAACAACTAATACAATGTAAGCTAGCAGCAATGAGAATCCTAGCTGCTGGGTATTGGCAATGGCGTTTTCGATGGCTTGGTTAACACTCAACTTAACTTGTAACCGACCCGCAGGCAGCTTTTGTGTATGTGACAAATCTAAGGAAAATAACCCAGCAAGTGGGTGAGCCATTTGGGCGTTGAGTTCACCTTGAGTGTAATTAAGTTGCCCATCAGTATCATCAATATATTGAAAAAATTGCAGAGGGTAATGTTCGGAGAGGCGTTGGTAAAGTTCGCTACCATTACCTTGCCACTGGTCAAAGTTGGCCATGTATTGTTTGAAATTATTGAGTTCCTGCTGTTGTTCTGCCTGTAACTGGTGATTTTCGCTTTGATAAATCCAACCAAAAAGGCCTAAAAAGATCAGCAACAAAAAAATGGGATACGATTTAGACATCGCCATAAAATTCGCTCTCAATATGTCAAAGTATGTGCAATAAGATATTGCATGAGATTTGAAATAACACCGTTATCTGCGTGATGATACACGGTATTTTGGTTAACAAACTGCTCACAGTGTAACCGTATTTAAGGCAAAACAGAAATGAAAAGCGTGATCTATAAGCGTTAGATGTAGGATAAAAAACAGATGAAGTGAAATAAAATGGCTCCCCTGACTGGACTTGAACCAGTGACATACGGATTAACAGTCCGCCGTTCTACCGACTGAACTACAGGGGAATCGCTTTAATCGTCTCGATGACTCGTTGAGAACGGAGCGCATAGTAAAACGCTCTGTTGGAGGAGTCAACTCGAGTTACTAAAAAAAGTGTAATTATGCTGTTAAGTGCTCATCTAATGTGCATCATGGTGTAGAAATCAGCATTTTGATGAAGAAATAACTTAACTTTTCGCAAGATAGCGCTGTTCGGTACCATAAAATTTGTCAATGAAAAGTGCTTAAAGGCTGGCTCATATCTTCAATTGCTTAAAGAACCGTCGCTTGAGCATCAAAATCACTACGGCATTGAATAAATACACGAAAGTGCAAAATTGGCTGAATGTTTACAGGAACTAATAGCAAACAAAGTCTATGCGGATTCCGGCAGATGCGAACCCTTACTCAGAAAAGATTTTGCCCGCATAGATAATCTCTTACCTCGTTATAATGTTGATGATGCTATCTGGGCTGAGTCTATTGCGTGAGTGGTGAGCACTGACGTTTAGGCGAATAGAGCCACAACTCGGGCATTATCCTCTTTCTAGTCACTAGATGAGCGCCGTTAAACATCAAGATGACCATTTGATTGCAGCAAAGTGAAACTTTTTGACTACGGCGTTTTAGTGCTCAAACTGACGATAAAATGCACTGGAATTCAGGATTAATGCCAAATTAATACACAAGGAAGGACTTTCATCTGCTTACAAAATTGCAACTTAAATTTATGCTAAAAAAGATAAGGCTTGCAATTGTCAACTATATGAAATTTAAGGATTAATATTTTTATCGCCAAAATAGTGCAATTTAAGTCCATCGCCCGTGCACCAAGGGTTTGCCGCTTGTTTTAAGTCGCAACTCACAGGGTTATCCACAGAATTTGTTGATAAGTCGAAATAAGCGAGAAACCATGCGGGATTGAGGAGTATTTTTCATCCCCAACATTGGAGATAAATGGTTTGTAATTTAATTACATTTGATAAAAGTTACTACTTGTTACATTGGCGTTTATGTTCAGTGTAGGTTGATTAAGAGATAACTGCTGGAGCTTAATCTGTCTCTTGATTAGAATGGTTCGACTAACCACAAGGATATGTAGCGCGTGTCAGAATCTGTTTTTCAGCTTGAATCCCAATTTGCCCCCGCAGGTGACCAGCCAACAGCCATTGCTAAATTGGTTGATGGCCTCGAATCAGGCCTTGCTTGCCAAACCCTATTAGGGGTGACGGGCTCTGGTAAGACGTTCACCATCGCCAATGTGATTGCCAAGCTTGGGCGACCGACCATTATTATGGCGCCAAATAAGACTCTCGCCGCACAGTTATATGGTGAGATGAAAGAGTTTTTCCCCAATAATGCGGTGGAATATTTTGTCTCCTATTACGATTACTATCAGCCCGAGGCGTATGTCCCCGCATCCAATACCTTTATAGAAAAAGATGCCTCGGTAAACGCCCATATTGAACAAATGCGGCTATCGGCCACTAAAGCCCTGCTGGAACGCAAGGATGTGGTGCTGATTGCCTCGGTATCGGCGATTTATGGTCTTGGCGATCCTGACTCTTACCTCAAGATGCTATTGCACCTGCGCCAGGGCGATACCATGGGACAGCGGGATATTCTTAAGCGCTTGAGTGAATTGCAATACACCCGCAATGATATCGAGTTGCAGCGCGGTACCTTTCGTGTTCGCGGCGAAGTGATTGATATTTTCCCTGCCGACTCAGACCGCTACGCGATTCGGGTAGAGCTATTTGACGATGAGATTGAGCGCTTAAGCGAGTTTGATCCGTTAACTGGGCAGATTGTTAAACGTATCGCCCGCACCACAGTGTACCCTAAGACCCACTATGTGACGCCGCGGGAAAAGATCCTTGAAGCCACCGAGCTGATTAAACAAGAGCTGCGTGAGCGCAAGCAATATCTGCTCGACAATAATAAGTTGATTGAGGCGCAGCGCATCCACGAGCGGGTGCAATATGATATCGAGATGATGGTGGAGCTAGGCTATTGCTCCGGCATTGAAAACTATTCCCGCTATTTATCCGGACGCGCCCCCGGTGAGGGGCCGCCAACGCTGCTCGATTATTTACCCGCTGATGGTTTATTGGTTATCGACGAATCCCATGTCACCGTGCCACAAATTGGTGCCATGTATAAGGGTGACCGTTCCCGTAAAACCACCTTGGTGGAATATGGCTTTCGTTTGCCCTCGGCGTTGGATAACCGGCCGCTGAAGTTTGAAGAGTTTGAGCAGTTAATGCCGCAGACGATTTATGTGTCGGCGACGCCAAACCCCTATGAATTGGAGAAGAGTGGCGGCGAGATTGTTGAACAAGTTGTGCGGCCTACAGGATTGCTCGATCCTGAGCTTGAGGTGCGCCCCGTCGGCATTCAAGTGGACGATTTGCTCTCGGAAGTCGCTAAACGGGTTGCGGTAAACGAGCGGGTGTTAGTCACCACGTTAACTAAACGTATGTCGGAGGATTTAACTGAATACCTCGACGAACATGGTGTCAAAGTCCGCTACTTACACTCTGATATCGATACCGTAGAGCGGGTAGAGATCATTCGCGATTTGCGCCTCGGTAAGTTTGATGTGCTGGTCGGCATCAACTTGCTGCGCGAAGGCTTAGATATGCCGGAAGTCTCACTCGTCTGTATTTTGGATGCAGATAAGGAAGGTTTTTTACGTTCGGAGCGTTCGCTGATCCAGACCATTGGTCGCGCCGCGCGTAACGTTAATGGTAAGGTGATCCTCTATGCCGATCGCATCACCAACTCGATGGCAAAGGCGATGGGCGAAACCGAGCGCCGCCGTGAGAAACAGCGAGCCTACAACCTTGAGCATGGCATTGTGCCAAAAGGCGTGGTCAAGCGTATTACCGATGTGATGGATGTGGACGATGGCAGAGACACTGAAAAGGGCTATAGCCCATCGTCACTGGGTAAAGTGGCTGAACCTAAAGCCAAACGTTATCATGCAGATGCTGCCCAGCTGAGCCATGATATCGATAAGCTCGAGAAGCAAATGCATGAACATGCGCGTAACTTGGAGTTTGAACAGGCGGCGGCCTTGCGTGATGAGGTGAAACGCTTAAGGGAATTACTGATCAGCGCATAAATGAGTTTCTCGCCTAAGCAAGGCGTTAAGACTCGACGCTGTGATGCTAACGTTCTGCCACTAGGGTGTTTTACTGAATAAAAAGCCGCTAAACACATTGTGTTAGCGGCTTTTTATTGGATTAGATCATCAAAGAAGAATCGAGACTTTATGCTTTTTCTTTGGTTAGCATCGTGCGTGGGAGCATAAAGAATAAGAGCGCGCAGACTAAGCCACAGATCAAACCAACTAAATGCGCCTCGGTGGCCACCCGCGCGCCGATCATTGCGGTTACATCATCACTGGCACCATAGAACTGTTCATGGCAGACTTTGACTATCACCCCGAGCAGCAGCAAATAACCAGAGTACATTTTGCGGCGAATATCCTGCACTGCACCAAAGGTAAATAGGCCATGTAACATGCCGCTCAAGCCTACATAGCCAAATAATTGTGGGTAACCTAAATACAGACCAATGCCTTCAAACAGACAAAGCAGGATAAACAGCGCGGTTAATCCCTTAAGCTGGTAGTGAAAGTGGTGCAAAAACAGTACTACCCATAATCCAGCGAGGTTCATCAACAGGTGCCAATGATTGGTATGCAGCAGATTACCGGTAATAAGGCGCCACCACTGGCCGTCACTGATATCGCTGCGTCGATAGGCGAGCAGATTATCTACGCTTGGGGTAAAAAGTCCCGCAACATACAAGAGCGCGCAGAGCAGACTGACGACAAGCGCCAGCCAATAGGGGCCGAGTTTTGTTAACGTCACCAGTCTCACGCCTGCGGTTTACCCGTTTCAGTTGCCTTGTCGAGCGAGGTCATCACCTCTGCTTTATTTTGCAGGTAATCCTCTAAGCCTCGTTTACGAAGGTGGCAAGCAGGGCAGTCACCACAACCATCACCGACAATGCCGTTGTAACAGGTCAGGGTATGGTGGCGAACTAAATCGAGCTGCTGGTATTTATCGGCCAGCGCCCAAGTTTGGGCCTTGTTGAGCCACATTAATGGCGTGATGATCTCAAGCTTTTTATCCATGCCTTGCACCAGTGCTGATTCCATTGCACGGACAAAGTCGTGGCGACAGTCGGGATAACCCGAAAAATCGGTTTCGCAGACACCGGTAATAATCGCCTCAGCCCCTAATTGATAGGCGTAGATCCCCGCCAAAGTCAAAAACAGGATATTACGGCCTGGCACAAAGGTATTGGGTAAGCCATTTTCCATTAATTCGTGGGATACAGGGATCGCATCCCGGGTTAGGGCAGAAATCGCTAACTCATTGAGTAAGCTCACATCCATCACTTTATGGCTGGTGATGTTTAAGCGTTGGGCGAGGGATTTCGCCACGTCAATTTCTTCACGGTGGCGCTGTCCATAATCGAAGGTGATCCCATGGACTTCATCATACTGTGTTAAGGCTTGAATAAGACATGTCGTTGAGTCTTGTCCGCCACTGAATATGACCACGACCTTTGAAACTGATGCTGACATAAGATCCACTTTAGAGTGACACAAAAATAGGGCGTAAGTGTAACCCAGGTGCTAGGGCTTGAAAACTTTTTGCTGGCGTGTGGTGACGGGCATTCGGCTCTTGGCATCACTCTGTTAGCAGCGGTAAAAACTTGCAGCTGCAGCTAAAATCCTCTATAACTGCCGCCCCAGAAAAACGGAACGCTAGCATGAATTACCCAGTCAACGAAGTCTTTGAAACTATTCAAGGTGAAGGTGTCTTTACCGGAGTACCCGCCATTTTTGTGCGTTTACAGGGCTGCCCTGTAGGCTGTGCTTGGTGTGATACCAAACAGACTTGGGATCTGCTTGAGGAAAACAAGGTGTCACCCGAACAAGTGATTACCGTCGATGGTTCCGTGGGGCGCTGGGCTAACCATACGGCGCAGAGTCTTATCGAGGCGTTCAACGCTAAGGGATATACGGCGCGCCATGTGGTGATCACTGGTGGTGAGCCTTGCATGTACGATCTGCATGAATTAACCCACACGCTCCATGCTGCCGGCTTTGCCACTCAAATCGAGACCAGTGGCACCTTTGAGGTGAAGTGCGATGCTGATACCTGGGTGACTGTTTCGCCCAAGATCAATATGAAAGGGGGTTATAAGGTGTTAGCGCAGGCCTTAACCCGCGCCAACGAGATAAAGCATCCGATAGCGACCGAGCATCATATCGACGAACTCGATGAGTTACTCAAAGGGATTGATGTGTCAGGGAAAACTATTTGTCTGCAACCGATCAGCCAGAAACCAAGGGCGACGGAATTAGCCATGAAGGTGTGTATTGCTCGCAACTGGCGTTTATCGATTCAGACCCATAAGTACTTGAATATCGATTAATCGCCACTTAGTGCTGTGCACTCTTCTTTAACGCTCCGAATGGGGCGTTTTTTATCAGCTAAATCTATGAATTAAAGACAATAGTTTTAAGTAAGCAATAAAAATAATTTTGGATAAGGTGGAGTCTTAGAAAGAAAACTTAGGGAATAAAGCGGTATATAGCGTGAGATGAGAAAGAAGTGGTGGAGGGAGAAGGATTCGAACCTTCGAAGGCGGAGCCGTCAGATTTACAGTCTGATCCCTTTGGCCACTCGGGAACCCCTCCACATATTTTCTTCCGACTTTTAAGTTGCGCTTAAAAATCATCTTAAATCTTGGCCAGATTTAAGGGTAAAGCAAGTTTACAGCAGACTAACGATTGACGAACCACAGAAGATAAAAGTGGTGGAGGGAGAAGGATTCGAACCTTCGAAGGCGGAGCCGTCAGATTTACAGTCTGATCCCTTTGGCCACTCGGGAACCCCTCCACGAGTATCTTTTATAGCATCGCTAATTGTTAGTGCAAATGGTGGAGGGAGAAGGATTCGAACCTTCGAAGGCGGAGCCGTCAGATTTACAGTCTGATCCCTTTGGCCACTCGGGAACCCCTCCTCAATTGCGGCCGCCATAGTAGTCAGAAACCTTAGGCATGTAAAGTCTAAATATGAAAATTTTCCTAAAGTTCTTGTTCAACTGGTCGATTAACTGACAACAAGTTGTTTTAGCGATGTTTTTTTATGCAAATCGATGTTCCTTTAATCAATGAAGCCCAAATTGGCTCCCGCTTAAATGCGGCAATCGAACACAACAGGCGAGGTGAGTTTGCCCTGTTGCTGTCGCTATTGTCTGCTGACGCGAGGGACATGGCGCAGTTTCAATGGCAAAAAGAACTCGATACTGCCGAAAAACTACAACGTCAGTTTGAATTACCACCAAAACAAACGTTAGTGGCGGATTTATCCTCAGACAATCATATTATCGACAATAGCGCCGTGTTTATGCAGCAAGGGGCAAGAGCATTTCAATTGCAACAGGCCTTGCGACCGGAAGCGTTAGTGATCCGAGGTGGTGAACCCATCGCCATCGCCGAAGCCTTAAGTAACTGTGAGTTTACAACTCGCTTGCGTCAGCGGGGACAATTGCCATCTCCTCAAGTTGAAATCATGCACTTTGCCGATCAACTAGCGATCCAACGTAATTTGATCCCACGCTTAGCCAGTGCTTAATGCTACTGAGGCTATTTATTATCAAAGGTATTATTTCGGGTAATAAGCGTGAGCAATACCAGAGTCTCTCTCATCATCATTCCCTATAATTAGTCGTTAGTGATATTAATGTTGAGTCGATTATGTTGAGTTTTTAACATGAGACCATTAGAGAGGATAACCCTATGAAAGGTATCATTGCAGGACAACCCCCCACAGTAAACGACACATGTACCGATTGCGGCAGCTTTGTCGACATCGGTGCTGTGATTGATGAACAAGATACTGTGCTTGAGTTGCAGTTTACGGGTGGCGAGGCGGAAAATGAGGCGGCAAAGATGGTTGAGCGTGCCCAGACACGTTTTCGACACACGCAAGCGAGCGTTACTCGAGGTGAAACGGGTGTGACGCTCAAACTGGTATTTGATGTCAGTGTCGAAAAAATGATTTTCCAGTTAGAGAATGGTCTATAGCGCAACCCCTGTGATACAAGTCGAGGTTAATTTGTAATAAAGTGTGGCCGATGTTGCTGTTTTAAATGTAGATAGTGTAATCTGCGTCAACAAAAACAATGATAAATCGGCTCCATTAACACTCCTATCTTTAGTGTGTTAGTCGCAGCATTATCGTTTTACCCAACACGAAGTTTTGTAGGGATCAGAGTGAAGCGACGTCAGCATCAACACTTATTAGAGTCTTTAGTCCATTCTACGGCGAAGCAGCAGGGTGATTTCACTAAGACGGCAGAGTTAGCGACAGAGCTACTGTGTCAGAATTTAGCGGTCTCCTTGGTGTCGGTGTGGATTTTTTCTGCCGAGCAAAACACCCAATCTCTCGTCGCCCAGTTTGGGGCGATGGCGCTGCAGGACATCTACCGTCCTAAACTGCTGCAAACGGTGCCGCGTTATTTAAATGAACTAAAAAATCACAGGCATATAGATGCTGGTAATACGCTTATTGACCCGCGGTTGACCGAATTAGTCGATAGTTATTTTATTCCACGCCAAATTTTATCTAGTCTTGAAGTCGGTATTCGTATCAATGGCCATCTTGAGGGCGTGCTCTGCATTGAGCGCGCGCAGCTCACACACCATTGGCACGATAGTGAAATTCATCTGGCTTGCCAAATGGCCGATCAATTAGCCCTCACTCTTGCTACCAAACATGCTTACGATAAAGAAGAACGTCTCAGCCTTTTTCGCTGCGCCATAGAACAATCTCGTCAAATGACTATGTTGATTAACTTGCACACTGAAAAAGTGGAGTACGTTAACCAAGCCCATCAGGATATTAGTGGTATTTCGCGCAGCAGGAGCGTTGGCACTAATTTACGTGATTTAACTTTTTTCAAACAGCACAATGCGTTAGCTGAGCAGACCTTAGCAAAAATTTTCAGAGGTGAACTGGCAAAAGGTGAGGTGCAATTTAATCGTGCTGATGGTAGTCGTTATTGGCTGAAATATGTTGTGAGCCAATTTATCACCGATAGAGGCAATCATTACGCTTTAGTGTCGGGTGAAGAAAGTACGGATGAGCATAACTACAAAGCGGAGTTGGAACGTCTGGCGTGGCGTTGTAGCTTGACTGGACTTAACAATCGCAGTCACTTTAATCGAGTGCTCGAGCGAACAACACATGGGCTACTGTTGCTAGTCGATTTAGTCGCCTTTAAGCGTTTTAATGATACTTATGGCCATGAAAATGGCGACAGCCTGTTGATTGAGATTGGCCGGCGCTTAAAGCATTTTTCAGACATCAACAAAGCGACTGAAATCGCTCGTGTCGGTAGTGATGAGTTTGCGGTATTACTGACCGACGATAACGCAGTTTATGATCTGGACTATATCAGCACCCGCTTATACCAGCATTTAGCCATGCCGATATTAATTGGCCGTGAACAAGTGGAACCTAAACCCGCACTGGCCGTGGTTGATATTGCCTCGGTGGCAAATTTATTTGCACCACTGACCTGCGCCGATATTGCAGTGCAATATGCGAAGAAGAAAAAGGGCACAGCAATTCAAGTCTTTAACAGTACATTGCTGAGTGCGTTTAAGGAAGATGCGCAAATTGAACGCGATTTGCATAGTGCTATTCGCGGTCGACAATTTGAGCTTTATTACCAGCCCTTAAGGGATCTCGAACAGCAAACTTATATCGGTGCCGAAGCGCTTATTCGTTGGCATCATCCCAAAAGAGGCGTGCTATATCCCGGCGCGTTTATTGATATTGCCGAGCAATCGGGGATGATCAATGCGATAGGCAGTTGGGTATTAGAGGCGGCCTGTCGGCAATTGAATATTTGGCAGCATCACAATGCCGATCTTAGCATGCATGTTAATGTGTCTGCGCGGCAGTTTTTTAGTGGTAATTTGTATGAACAAGTATGGCAACTCTTGACCCGTTATCGTTTAAAGCCCAAAACCTTAATTTTGGAAATTACAGAGACGGAACTCATGGGCGATATTCGCCATGCGACCTTATTGTGTCAGGAGTTGGCTGAACTGGGGGTAGGCTTAGCTATCGATGATTTTGGGACGGGTTACAGCTCGATGCGCTACCTTAAACAGTTTCCTATCAGTAAGTTAAAAATCGATCGCTCGTTTATTTCAGATTTGACGATTAGCCGCGAAAGCCAAGAAATCGTCTCGGCCATTATTGCGATGGCGAGTGCGCTCAATATTTCCTTGACCGCAGAAGGGGTAGAAACCGTCGAGCAGGAGGCGTTTTTAGCCAAGAGTTTGTGTCATCAGGCACAGGGATATTTATACAGTCCAGCCCTGCGAGAACCCGAGTTTGCGCAGTTTTTGCTGGCCGCGAAACAATCGAGTTTTATCGCCCACTAAACCAGATGTTCGTATTGGTGTGATGAAAAAATAAAGGCAATCAATTGATTGCCTTTATTTTATGAGTCGATTGTTTTATGAGTCGATTGTTTTATGAATCGATAGTTTTATGAGTCGATACTGTCATCAACAACTATCGTGTTAAGCAGCACTGTTTAAATTTCTTACCACTCTGGCAAACACAGGGATCGTTGCGCCCAGGGCGTTTGGCTTGCATTTGTTGTCCTTGGGTATAGTACCAACGGCCCTGTTCAAATATAAACTCAGATCGTTCATAGATTGCATCAATCTCACCCGCGAGTTTATACCAAGCTTTGAAGGTCACATTGCCGCGTTGAGTACCATCGGGATAGATTTTTTCATTCGCAGCTAAGACCTGAAGCCCTAACCAATGTGGATGTGGGCCTTGCTGTAGTTGTTCGAAGGTTAAGCCATCGAGAAAGTCTACATGGTGAGTTTTAATAATGTAATCAAAATTTTTCAACACAAATGCGCAGTAGCGTGAACGCATTAGTTGTTCGGGACTGGTGGCCACTTGAGTCCCTGAATCAACATTAAGGTGCAACGTTTCACAACAGTGCTGATAAGGTTTTTGGCTGCCACAGGGACAATAGGCTTCTGGTGTCATGAGTGTAACTTGCTCAATAATAAAGATTATTATTTTGGTTTTTTACTGTCAGGTAACGGCGGAAACTGACGGCCATAGTAAAGATTTGGCACAGGCTTCGCATTCAAATAAAAACTAGGCTCGGCTCGATTGTTCATATCAAGGGTGACATTCCAGCGGTGCTGGGTGTCTTTTTGTGTGCCAATGACGAACTTGCCAGCAAATTCACTCACGGGTTCGCCAGTCTCTTCGGCGGGATAAAAACGCACTAAATAATAGCCTGTGTCGAACGCGCTGTTGCCTGATAATTTGCGGTTTAGCACCCGAAAGTCGATATCGATACGGGCCTTTTTGGTTCGGATTTTATCAAAAAAGCGTTGATAAATGGCGACAATATTATCACGGCCATAATAAATTTCTTTACTTTGACTTTCTGACAGATAACTTGCGTCTTTAGCATAAATCTCGGCAGTGACGTCGTGATTAAGTTCATTAAATGCTTGAGTAAACAAAGGATAATTCGCATTTATCAATTGATCTGTTGTCATGCTGGTCTTGGCTTTTGAGGGGGTAGCAAAACTCGGCAGCGACAATAGGCATATCAGGGCTAGCAGCAAAAATCTCATTACATTATTCTAATCAAGCATTCATGGCGCCACTATAATGGAGGCGCCCGCTGAACTAAAGGGGTGAATGTTTACAAAGTGTGTTTCTGTTGTAAAAGTGCACACTGAGTGTGAAGAGTGGAGGAGCTTGCCATGCTGGATAATGAATCGGCACTATTTTTTGAAGAAATGGCGGGAGTTGTGCCACTTAAAGGTGATGTCAAGGTGGTGAATTTACAACCTAAGGCATTAACGGATGAGCAAATTCAGCGCCGTGATGCGCTGCAACGTGAGGCTTATTTAGCTTGTATGCCGCTGGATTTAAGCTTGATCCCGATTATGGCACCCGATGATATAGCCAGTTTTAAGCGTGAAGGGGTTCAGGGGGCTGTTTTTAAGCGCTTAAGGCTGGGGCAGTACAGTATTAAAATGGAGTTAGATGTGCATGCCTACCGTTTGAGTCAGGCCAGAGATGCGTTACTCAATTATTTGTTAGCGGCGCAGGCCCATGGTGAACGTTGTGTGATGCTCATTCATGGTAAAGGCCATAACAGTAAACCCGTGGCTGGATTGCTTAAATCAGCGGTATGTCACTGGTTATCTCAGCTTGATATGGTACTTGCCTACCATTCTGCGAAAACCGAGCAGGGCGGCACGGGCGCCTTATATGTGATGTTGACTAAATCCGAGCAGCTTAAGATTGAGAATAAAGAAGCAAACCGAAAGGGAATGGGATGGCGTTAATGGATTTGCGAACGCATTGATTTCTCTGATTGTCGCGAGCGTTAGACCTTAATACTGGAGCTTAAAAAAATGCCCAACATCGTTGGGCATTTTTATCGGTTTAGTTTAAGGCGTGGATATGACTCGCACCTGAGGCTTTATTACCAGCCACATTGACGATTCGCAGCTTTGTTCTGCTCATCAAGCCAGATTTTAAGCGGCGCAAAATAATCGAGTACGGCGCTCGCATCCATCATTTCCGTTCCTGTGACTTCTTTTAAGGCAATGGGCCAAGGTTGGCTTGCACCAAGCGCTAACATTTTATTGAGTTTTTCTCCTGCCGCTTGATTGCCGTAAATACTGCATCGATGCACTGGGCCCTTGTCTCCAGCCGTTTCACACAGCGCCTTGTGGAACTGGAATTGCAGAATATGCGCGAGGAAATAGCGAGTATAAGGTACATTACCGGGCACATGGTATTTTGCACCTGGGTCAAAATCGGCTTCGCTGCGATCAGTCGGGGCCTTAACGCCTTGGTATTTCTCTCTTAATTCCCACCAGGCTTGGTTATATTGGGCAGGGGTAATTTCGCCACTAAATACCTTCCAACGCCATTGGTCGATCATCAAACCAAAGGGGAGAAAGGCGATTTTATCCAGAGCTTGTTTAAGCAGTAAGCCAATATCCTTCGAAGCATCGGGCACGTCTTCGAGCAAGCCAATCTGTTTTAGATAGTTCGGGGTGATAGATAGCGCAATCGTGTCACCAATGGCCTCATGGAAACCATCATTGGCACTGTTTTTAAACAGGAAAGGCTGCTGTTTATAGGCACGTTGATAGAAGTTGTGTCCAAGTTCGTGGTGAATGACGGTGAAGTCTTCAGCGGTTTTCTGGATACACATCTTGATGCGGATATCATCGAGGTTATCCAGATCCCACGCGGAAGCGTGACACACTACGTCGCGATCTTTGGGTTGTAAGAATAAAGAGCGGCTCCAAAAACTTTCTGGCAGCGGCGCAAAGCCCAAAGAGGTGAAAAAGCTTTCGGCTTGTTTCACCATCTTCTGCTCATCGTAGCCTTTCTGCTCAAGTAGCTCGGTCACATCATAGCCTGGATCGGCATCATTCGGGGCGACGAGATCGTACACATTACCCCATTGCTGCGCCCACATATTCCCTAGCAAATGTGCCGGAATCGGGCCTGTTTTCGGCGCAATGGCATCACCGTATTCGTTATTCAACTCGCCGCGAACATAACAATGCAGGGATTCGTAGAGGGGTTTAACTTGTCCCCATAAACGGTCTAATTCCTGTGAAAATTCATCGGGTTTCATATCGTATTGGCTGCGCCACAACTCGGACAGATTCGCGTAGCCTAAGTCTTTTGCGCCTTCGTTAGCGAGTTCCACTTCACGTTGAAACAACGGACGCATTGGTTTTGCAATTTCACGCCAGCCTTTCCACGCTTCAAGTAATTTGGCGGGATCCCGCGATTCCGCCATCAGGGTCGACAGTTCAGGTTGCGTCATACATTTGCCATCGGCGAAGCAATATTTGCCTTTACCGTAGAGCCCATTGAGTTCGGAGCTGATTTGCGCCAGTTCAGCATTTTTGGCGGGATCCAGCGGCGCCGGTAACACAAGTGCGCTGCGCAGAATATTCAGTTTGCGCGCATTGGCGGGATCGAGTTCCACATTGGCATACTTTGCGGCTTCAGTGGCAAACTTAACGGAAGCGGCGCTGACTTTTTCACCCACGGCGGCCGATAATGCTGCGGTATCTTCGGTGATGAAATTGCTATAAATCCATTCGGCACGATTTGCTTCGATGGATAACAGCGCCATTTGCGCTTCCGCATCTTGTATAAAGGCAATGGCCTGGGCTTTATCGGGTGCATTTTTGTTAGCTGTAGTAGCATCGGCCTTGCTTTGTGCATCATTACAGGCGCTTAAGCCTAAGGTTAGCGCAATGGTGAGCGCGAGTGTCGTGGGATGATTTAATCGAATAGTCATGCATTGCAATCCGCTGTTGTTTTTGTGTTGCACATTCTACCTAAGTGGATTGTATTTTGAATAAAACTTGATGGCTTTTGGCTCTTTTTTGCAATCACTGTGATTGGCTTGTTAAGCCTCGTTGTTGTGACGCAGCTTATTTGGTCATTTTTCGTTTGACAATGACCATACCAATGTTTAATTTAAACGAGTGTTTTAAATTAATTCAAGGTCACGGAATGGCAAGTCGATCTGATACAAAAACAAGAATACTTGATGCTGCAGAGAAACTCTTTGCTGAAAGAGGTTTTTCTGAGACGTCATTACGACTTATCACTAGCAAGGCAGAGGTCAATTTAGCGTCGGTGAATTATCACTTTGGCTCTAAAAAAGAGTTAATCCGTGCAGTGTTAGCCCGCTATTTAGACGTTTTTATGCCCGCGGCATCGACGGCTATAAAACGTTTACATACTGCATCCTCTCAGGCTTCGCTAGAGGATATTTTATCGGCGTTAGTCGATCCGTTATTGGATTTAAATGACTTGCGCACGGAAGGTACCACAATTTTCCTACAGCTACTTGGACGAGGCTATATCGAAAGCCAAGGGCATCTGCGCTGGTTTATCACCACCCACTATGGACAACATCTAGATACCTTTGTGAAGGCGGTATCGGCCAGTGCTCCCCATATTCCTCAGGCAGAAATGTTTTGGCGCTTACACTTTACCCTCGGCACAATCGTTTTCACTATGGCTTCAGCTGACGCCTTAAACGATATTGCTGCGGCCGAATTTGGCGAGCACAACGATATTGAAGCCGTGATCCGTAAAGTGATCCCCTACATGGCCGCGGGCGTATCAGTTCCCGTAGCTTCTTAATAAAAAGGTCTTGATTATGTTGACGATTATAATTATTGCCCTGATAGCTGTTATTGCGCTGTTTGCAGTAAAAAGCCTCAGAATGCAATTTATCACCCAGCCAGTTTTCCATTTTTTCAAAAAAGTGTTACCGCCATTATCCGATACTGAGCGCGAAGCGATGGAAGCGGGCGATGTATGGTGGGAAGGGGAATTATTCCGCGGTAATCCGAACTGGAACACGCTGCACAGCTACGGCAAGCCAACGCTGACGGCAGAAGAGAAGGACTTTATTGATAATCAGGTCATGACGGCCCTGACAATGATCGATGATTTTGACATTGTCCATAATCGTAAAGATTTGCCGCCAGAGCTGTGGGATTATTTCAAAAAAGAAGGCTTCTTTGCGCTGATCATTCCGAAAAAATTTGGTGGTAAAGCGTTTTCGGCTTATGCCAATTCGACGATTGTGAGCAAGTTAGCTAGTCGTAGCGTGAGTGTTGCGGTAACTGTGATGGTACCTAACTCATTAGGCCCTGGTGAATTATTAACTCACTATGGCACTGAAGAGCAAAAGGAACGTTGGTTACCTGCATTAGCGAAAGGCGATGAAATACCTTGCTTTGCGTTAACAGGCCCAGAAGCAGGCAGTGACGCGGGCGCAATCCCAGATGTGGGCATTGTGTGCCGTGGTGAGTTTAACGGTGAAGAGGTTTTAGGCCTTAAATTAACCTGGAATAAGCGTTATATCACCTTAGCACCTGTTGCAACGGTATTGGGTTTAGCCTTCCAGATGCGCGATCCTGACGGTCTATTAGGTGATAAAAAGAATCTTGGTATTACCTGCGCGTTGATCCCAACGGATCACCCTGGCGTGGTGATTGGTCGCCGTCATAATCCACTTAATATGGCGTTTATGAATGGTACAACCCAGGGCGATGAAGTGTTTATTCCGCTCGATTGGATCATTGGCGGTCCAGAATTTGCGGGCAGAGGCTGGCGCATGCTGGTTGAATGTTTATCAGCGGGTCGCGGTATTTCTCTGCCAGCGCTGGCAACTGCTTCAGGCCATATGGCAACCAAAACCACCACTGCATACAGTTATGTGCGCCACCAATTTGGTATGGCGATTGGTCAGTTTGAAGGGGTGCAAGAAGCCCTTGCTCGTATTATTGCCAATACCTACCAGTTAGAAGCTGCACGTCGTTTAACCACCACAGGCATTGACCTTAAAGTCAAACCCTCAGTGGTGACAGCTATTGCGAAGTTCCACATGACCGAACTTGGCCGAGCTGTTATGAATGATGCGATGGATATTCAGTCGGGTAAGGGGATCCAATTAGGACCTAAAAACTACCTCGGCCATCCTTATATGTCGAATCCAATTTCGATCACCGTAGAAGGCGCGAATATTCTTACCCGCTCGTTAATGATCTTTGGTCAAGGCGCAACCCGTTGTCATCCTTACGTTCTGGCCGAAATGGAAGCGGCAGCTATGGAAAATCAGCACGAGGCGCTTGCGCGTTTTGACTCGTTGCTAATGGGTCATATGGGGTATGCGACGCGTAACGCGTTCAGTGCATTATTTAGTGCCTTAACTGCGAGTCGTTTTGGTAGCGCCCCCGTAAGTGGCGAAACCAAACAGTACTACAAAGATATGTCTCGTTTGTCTTCGGCGCTGGCCTTTATGACGGACATTTCAATGTTGATTATGGGCGGCGATTTAAAACGCAAGGAAATGTTGTCTGCACGGATGGGCGATGTATTGAGTCAGTTGTACTTAGGCTCTGCAACGCTAAAACTATTTGAAGACAATGGTCGCCAACAGGATGATTTACCTGCGGTACGTTATGTAATGGCTAATCGCTTGCACTTAGCGGCGAAAGCACTAGAGGATGTGATCCGCAACTTCCCCAATCGTCCAGTTGCTTGGTTATTGCGAGCACTCATTTTCCCGATCGGCAATCATTTTAATGCGCCGAGCGATAAAATGGCGACTGAGCTTGTCTCTGGCATGTTAAAACCGAGTCCTGCCCGCGAGCGCATTACCTTCCTTTGTCCTGAGTTTGAAGGCGATGTGGGTGGTATTGCTGAAGTAGAACAAGCGTTTGTAGCACAGTATGCCTGTAAAGAGATTTACAAAAAGCTTAAAAAAGCACAGCGCAGCGGTGAGTTACCCGCAAAAGTACCAAACTTGGTTCTATTTGCTAAAGCGCTAGAGCGGGGCACGATTAATAGCGAAGAACATCAAACACTATTGCATGCGGATAAGTTACGTTTAGCCGCCATCAATGTGAATGATTTTGAAGCCTTATAATCTGATTTGTTAGCACGACTACAATAGTTTGTCGCTGTTACAAAAGATAAAAAAACCACCTCAACTGAGGTGGTTTTTGTTTTTAAGTTTAATGACTTTTAGCCTAACTTTTTCGTCTAACGAAAGCCAATCAGCAAAGATTAAGCGACGATTAGCACTTTACAAGTGTTAGTGCCACCGATGGTTTCCATCGCATCACCTTTGGTCATTAACACTAAGTCACCGCTGTGTAAGTAACCCGCTTTGGTTAATGATTCCAATGCTTTTTGCGCGAGCTCATCGGCTGGATAGATCGTTGAGTCGAAGTAAATCGGTAATACACCACGGTACAGAGCCATCTTCGCCAGTGTTGTGTCATGGCGAGATAGGCCAAGGATTGGTAAAGATGAACTGATACGCGACATCAGTTTAGGTGTTGCACCTGATTCTGTTAAAGCAATAATCGCTTTAACACCTTCTAGGTGGTTTGCCGCATACATAGTCGATAGGGCGATGGTTTCTTCAACTGAGGTGAAACGTGCATCCAATCTGTGTTTAGAGACTTTCACACTTGGGTGAGATTCTGCACCAACACACACATTCGCCATTGCTTTAACCGTTTCTTCAGGGAAGTCACCGGCAGCGGTTTCGGCTGATAACATCACGGCGTCGGTACCATCAAGCACGGCGTTTGCCACGTCCATCACTTCTGCACGGGTTGGCATTGGGCTTGAGATCATTGACTCCATCATTTGAGTCGCAGTGATGACGATTTTATTGAGCTGACGTGAACGGGCGATGAGTTTCTTTTGTACTGCCACTAGTGCAGCATCACCAATCTCAACCCCTAAATCTCCACGGGCAACCATGACAACGTCAGAGGCTAAAATCACATCATCCATTGCTTCATCGCTAGCAACCGCTTCTGCACGTTCAACTTTCGCGACGATCAGTGCATTGCTACCAGCCTGCTGTGCTAAAGAACGTGCGTATTCTAAATCGGCACCGCTACGTGGGAAGGAAACGGCTAGATAATCCACTTGGATCATCGCTGCGGTGAGAATGTCAGCCTTGTCTTTTTCGGTCAGTGCCGCAGCGGACAAACCACCACCTTGCTTGTTGATCCCTTTATTGTTTGATAAAGGACCAGCAACCGTTACCGTCGTATGGACTTTACGACCTTCGACGCGCTCAACACGTAGTTGGACACGGCCGTCATCGAGCATCAGGATGTCGCCAACATTCACATCATCAGGTAATTGCTTATAGTCGATACCGACTTGATTCTCATCGCCTTCACCTTTGGGGAGTTCAGCATCAAGAATATAAGCTTGGCCTAATTTCAGTTGGACTTTCTTGTTGTCTTTAAAGGTAGAAACACGGATTTTAGGACCTTGTAGGTCACCTAAAATCGCTACATGTACACCTAATTCTTTTGCAATTTCGCGAGCTTGAGTCGCGCGTTTGAGATGATCTTCGGGGGAGCCGTGGGAGAAGTTAAGACGAACAACGTTTGCACCTGCCGCGATAATGCGGCGTAAGTTATCGTCACGGTCAGTGGCGGGGCCCAGGGTGGTGACGATTTTGGTTCTGCGGAACATAAGATACTCCGTTAAAGTTAAAAAAATCTTGTGACTATATTAGCATGCAATTCCAAATTATGTAGTAAAGTTACAATCAAATTGATCTGAAGTTATGTTTTAAAATTGTGAGGTATCGCTGAAATTTGCTTTAAAAAAGGCTAGACGTAGGGTTTGCGCTAGCCTTTTTAAAGATAGGAAGTGAATTACAGTATCGGATCTTTATTGATACGAGACTCTTTCAACACTTCTTTTACCCGTTTTAAATTATCACGAAAACGAGGGCCGCGGCGTAGGGTAAAACCCGTCGCCAATACATCTATAGTCACCAATTGCGCTAAACGCGAGGCCATAGGTAAATACATATCTGTATCTTCTGGCACCTCCATCGTCACAGGCAGTGTACATTCCATCGATAACGGCGAGTTACGAGCCGTAATACCAATAACGGCAGCGCCGTTTTCTCTTGCTAAACGTGCTATTTCAATCAATGACTTAGTGCGACCTGTGTGGGAAATTAAAACCACAACATCGCCTTCATTGCTGTTGATACAGCTCATGCGTTGCATCAGAACATCGTCAAAACAGATGACAGGCACATTAAAACGGAAAAATTTATTTTGTGCGTCATGGGCGACTGAGGCTGATGCTCCTAAGCCAAAGAATGAAATTGTCTTGGCCTGAGTCAGAATATCAACGGCTTTATTGATGGCCGCTACGTCTAAACTTTGACGTGCTGTATCTAAGGAAGCCATTGAAGATTCGAATATTTTTGTTGTGTATGATTCGGGAGAATCATCTTCTTCCACATGGCGACTCACATAAGGCGTGCCGTTTGCGAGACTTTGTGCCAGATGTAACTTAAAATCAGGAAAGCCTTTAGTATCTAAGCGGCGACAGAAACGGTTCACAGTAGGTTCACTGACATCTGCCATCTTAGCGAGTGTGGCGATACTGGAGTGAATAGCTGTTTGCGGAGAGGCTAAGATGACCTCTGCAACCTTGCGTTCTGACTTACTAAAATGGGTGAGGCTTTTTTGAACCTTTTCTAGGGTATTCATACGCGTATGTCCGCTAAATTGAGTATGTAATTTTATTTTTTTTGTTTAGTGCCACAGATCAGCTTGACGATCCCACTAATCAAGATTGCTTAAGTAAGTTTTACGTCGGTTTTTGAAATAAGAATTTACTATCATCAGTAATTTAAGCACAAAAATCATATCAGATTTATGCCTTAGGTGCCTAGTTAGCTAGAATGTTAATATTGATAAAAAGAGATGCATTTAACAAATTCTGTTGTTATATTACAACAAAAGTGTGGATTCCTTCATTAGCATGAAGGGACACGACATACAAAGGAGAGCGTAACGCAATGGGCAAAACATCATCAGGCGCCAAAGCTTGTGACTTCGTACTCTTTGGTACTAAAGGCGACTTGGCAAGACGCAAGTTGTTACCTTCTTTATACCAGTTAGATAAGGCTGAACTTCTCGACAAAGATACTAAGGTGATCGGTGTCGCAAAAGATGAATTTAGTCAGGATGAGTTTAGAGAGCTAGTCATTCTTGCGTTAAACACCTTCGTCAAAGAACCCCTCTGCGAAGAAACGCTTAACCGATTCGTGTCCCGTTGTCATTATGTCGGCACTAATTTTACTGATTCAGCAGGTTACAGCGCCTTCCATGAATTGCTCAAACCAGAAGAGCGTGTCATGGTCAGTTACTTTGCCACTCCACCGTCGATTTTTGGGGATATCTGCCGCTGTTTACATGAACAAAATCTGATCCACAGCGACTCGCGCGTCGTTCTCGAAAAACCCATTGGCTCTGATCTCGCATCTTCCCGTGTGATTAACGATCAAGTTTCTGCCTACTTTAAAGAAAGCCAAGTCTACCGTATCGACCATTATCTCGGTAAAGAGACCGTTCAAAACTTAATTGCGCTGCGTTTTGCTAACTCCTTATTTGCCTCTAAATGGGATAACCGGACCATTGACCATGTCCAGATCACGGTTGCCGAAGAAGTGGGTATTGAAGGCCGTTGGGGTTACTTCGATAAAGCTGGTCAAATGCGCGATATGATCCAAAACCACTTACTGCAAGTGTTGACGCTGGTTGCGATGGATCCACCTGTTAACTTAGATGCTGACAGTATCCGCGATGAAAAGGTGAAAGTACTGAAGTCGCTGCGGCCGATTAATGCTGACAATGTGTATGAAAACACCGTCCGTGGTCAGTACAGTGCTGGCTTCCTCAAGGGCAGTCCAGTGCCTGGTTATTTAGAGGAAGAAGGGGCGAACGTACACTCGCATACTGAAACCTTTGTGGCGCTGCGTGTCGACATTGATAACTGGCGTTGGGCTGGCGTGCCGTTCTATCTGCGCAGCGGTAAGCGCATGCCGTTTAAGAGTTCTGAAATTGTGGTGTATTTTAAAAATCCACCGCATAACTTGTATCGCTCTAGCTACCGTAACTTGCCACCTAACAAGTTAACCATCCGTCTGCAACCACACGAAGGGGTTGAGATCCAGATGATGAACAAGGTGCCAGGGTTAGAGCAAAAACAACGTCTGCAAACCACCAAACTCGACTTGAGTTTCTCGGATACTTTCAAAAACGAGCGCATTGCCGATGCCTACGAGCGTTTATTGCTTGAAGCCATGCTCGGTAATCAAGCCTTGTTCGTTCGCCGAGACGAAGTGGAGCAAGCTTGGACATGGGTTGATGGCATCATCCAAGCATGGGAACAGAGCAATGAAAAACCGAAACCTTATCCTGCGGGCACTTGGGGCCCCGTGGCTTCCGTCGCGCTGATCACCAAAGACGGTCGTTCGTGGGATGAATAGGGGGCTTTGATGATTAAAGAAACCGTATTTAAATCCTTTGATACACCTGCTGCGCTCGAGCAACAGTTAGCGAATAAGATCGCTAGCCAGTTACAAGAAGCGGTGGATGCCCGTGGTAAGGCGAGTTTAGTGGTCTCTGGCGGCTCAACGCCGCTGAAACTGTTTGAGCTGCTTAGCATGAAATCTATCGACTGGAGTGATGTTTACATTACGCTTGCCGATGAGCGTTGGGTCGATGTCGAAGATAGCGCCTCTAACGAACGTTTAGTGCGCGAGCATTTATTGCAAAACCGCGCGGCCAATGCCAAGTTCCGCGGATTGAAGAATATGTTTTCCACCGCCGAAGCGGGCGCCGATATGACCGCCGAGTCGCTGTCTAACTTCCCGCGTCCCTTTGATGTGGTGGTGCTCGGGATGGGCAACGATGGTCACACTTGCTCATGGTTCCCTTGCAGTGCTGAGTTAAACGATGCCTTAACTACTCAAGCTTTGTGCGTGGCAACCAATCCCACCACGGCGCCCCATGGTCGGATCACATTATCTAAGAATGCGATCCTCAATAGCCGACAGATTTATCTGCATTTGGTTGGGGAACAGAAATTATCCGTATATCGTCAAGCCTTAGAAAATGATGATGTTAATGCTATGCCTATCAGAGCCGTATTAGCGCAGCGTAAAACGCCCGTTGACGTGTTCTGGAGCGCTTAAGGAGTCACTCTCATGCACTCAGTCGTTCAATCTGTTACCGACAGAATTATTGCCCGTAGCAAAGCATCACGTGAAGCATACCTTGCTGCATTAAACGATGCCCGTAACCATGGCGTACACCGTAGCTCGTTAAGCTGCGGTAACTTAGCCCATGGTTTTGCGGCTTGTAACCCCGATGATAAAAACGCATTACGTCAATTGACGAAGGCCAATATCGGGATTATTACTGCATTCAACGATATGTTGTCAGCACATCAACCCTATGAAACGTATCCTGATTTATTGAAAAAGGCCTGTCAGGAAGTGGGTAGTGTTGCGCAGGTGGCCGGTGGTGTTCCCGCCATGTGTGACGGCGTGACTCAAGGGCAACCTGGGATGGAGCTGAGCTTACTGAGTCGTGAAGTGATTGCCATGGCAACCGCGGTTGGCTTATCCCACAATATGTTCGATGGCGCCTTACTCCTTGGTATTTGCGACAAAATCGTGCCCGGTTTATTGATTGGTGCGTTAAGTTTTGGCCATTTACCTATGCTGTTTGTGCCAGCAGGCCCGATGAAATCGGGTATTCCTAACAAGGAAAAAGCCCGTATTCGTCAGCAATTTGCCCAAGGTAAGGTCGATAGAGCACAACTACTCGAAGCGGAAGCCCAGTCTTACCACAGTGCGGGTACTTGTACCTTTTATGGTACGGCTAACTCAAACCAATTGATGCTCGAAGTCATGGGCCTACAATTGCCCGGTTCATCTTTTGTGAATCCTGACGATCCACTGCGTGAAGCCTTAAACAAAATGGCGGCGAAGCAGGTTTGTCGCTTAACCGAACTGGGCACTCAGTACAGTCCAATCGGTGAAATTGTTAATGAAAAATCGATAGTGAACGGCATTGTTGCATTGCTGGCGACCGGTGGTTCAACAAACTTAACCATGCATATCGTGGCGGCGGCGCGTGCAGCGGGCATTATTGTCAACTGGGATGACTTTTCGGAATTATCCGATGCGGTGCCATTGCTGGCTCGGGTTTATCCAAACGGTCATGCGGACATTAACCATTTCCACGCCGCTGGCGGGATGGCTTTCCTTATCAAGGAATTACTCGATGCGGGCTTAGTGCACGAGGATGTCAACACAGTTGCAGGTTTTGGTCTACGTCGTTACACCCAAGAGCCCAAATTACTCGATGGCGAGCTGCGCTGGGTCGATGGTCCAACCGTCAGCTTAGATACCGAAGTATTAACCTCTGTCGCTACACCTTTCCAAAACAACGGTGGTTTAAAACTGCTTAAGGGCAACTTAGGCCGCGCGGTGATAAAAGTGTCTGCCGTTCAACCGCAGCATCGAGTGGTGGAAGCGCCCGCTGTGGTGATTGACGATCAAAACAAACTCGATGCGTTATTTAAATCCGGCGCATTAGACCGAGATTGTGTGGTGGTGGTGAAAGGCCAAGGGCCGAAAGCCAATGGTATGCCAGAGCTGCATAAACTAACGCCGCTGCTAGGTTCACTACAGGATAAAGGCTTTAAAGTGGCGCTGATGACCGACGGTCGTATGTCGGGTGCATCGGGCAAAGTGCCTGCGGCGATTCATTTAACCCCAGAAGCGATTGATGGTGGGTTAATTGCCAAGGTACAAGATGGCGATTTAATTCGTGTTGATGCGCTGACCGGCGAGCTGAGTTTATTAGTCTCAGACACCGTGCTTGCTGCCAGAACTGCCGCTGAAATTGATTTACGCCATTCTCGTTATGGCATGGGTCGTGAGTTA
>NZ_AKZL01000057.1:0-28892 GCF_000282755.1 Shewanella sp. POL2 | reverse complement strand
GCGTGAAGATGAAACGGTGAACCATCCTTACTGCACTCTGATTAGGAAACAGGTCATACAGACCGGAGCTTTGAATAGACAGTAAGGTGCGAATTACATCATGGCGCAGGCCATTTATAGGCCAGAGATGAAGTCGGATATATGTTAGCGACCGTACCCTTTAATTGACTATTGCATCATGATATGCGTCCATATATGTTTCCTAAATCGATTATGCGGGTAAAGCCGCCTTAATTGATTAAATTGAACTAAACTTCGATGTCCATACTAATACTGATACATCTTGCCGGGATCCATGTAGCGAAGGTATTTGTGTAACCTGGCGCGCATGATGCGAGCACCGAGTTCCTTGTAAAATCTTTACGAGTGCGGAGATCTATTATTAGGAACAGCTATTTAACTGATACTGACAACGGTAAACAGATCTACGTAAGCACACCACGCTGAAAAACCTAACGCGGCCAATCACTTTGTTCATATAACTGCCATAGTGTTAGGCAAGGCGCTTTACCTTGATAACAGCGCAAACGATGTTGATTTTTGGCAGAAATTGGCACTGGCTGTGATTCACGCGTCTTCTGTTGTAAGTAGGCTAGGCTGCGCTGCATGATGGCTTTATCGTCAGGGTAGTAATCAATATCGTCGATTAGCTGCAACTGCGCTTCGGCGTACGCCACGGCCTCGGTTTTATCTAAACCAAACAGCGTAATAAAGCCCAAATACTCATCAATATGCGCGATGATGTTGTCTTGCCATATGCGGGCATCGAGCAGTTCAAATCGGATCACTTGCGGCCATACTTTGGCGGCACTTTGCACATCACCGCGCGCAAGGTATTGGTCGATTTGATGCTCTAATAACAAAGCAAAAAAGTCATCAATGACAATGCCTTTGCCACCACCATTGTCGGTAAGGTAAATCGGCACAGCCGAGAATGAGTCATCATTCTGCATCCGCTTCGCCCATTGCAAGCAGTGATTATCGCTTGGCCAATCGGCCCACCGCCACCAAGGCTGGCTCGCTTTTAGCGGATGATCCAACTGCTGAAACTGCTCAAGCTGTTTTGCCATACGGTTTTTTAGCCAAGCACTGAAGGTGATGCTTTGCTCAGTGGTGCTGCTTTGCAATAGCGTTTGCAACTCGTCACGTAAAAAAGGCCGATCCTGCTTAAAACGAAAGCGTTCGTTCAGCAGTGCAAGGCGACTTTTAAGATAGTCCTGCTGTGAAAATTCATTTTGATTTTGCAGCACTTCTTGCAATAGCTGATTATCGTAAGCGAGATAAGGCAAGGGCCAATAGGCTTCACCTTGGCACAGCGCCAGCGCATACTGTTTCTGCGCCCGAGCCATTACGCGGGCATATTCGCCCTCTTCAAGGTTTAAATAGTAGGGCACGGGCATAGGGGATAGAGGGTCGCTGTCCCCCGCGGTTGCCGCACCACGCTGTGCAGTGCTCAGCGTATAACCACCAATACCAAGCAACCCTATACCCAGAAGCACTAACCCAAGCCGCTTTATTTGCTTCACTCGCAGCATCCGCACCTACTCTGCCTTATTTACATCCTAAAATCCGCCACAAAGACGCACTGCCAAAGCCAATCACTGTCCAACACGTACCAAACGGACGTTAATGTAGCTCAACTCAAAACCGTTCTTATAATTGCGGCCGACGCCACCAACACCGAAGTGGACGAACCACGCAATGCTACTATCACTAGCATAGGGCGAAGACGACCAATAACTAGAATCACTCGACTCTGGCATATTTGGAAAAGCACTGGTATTAATTGTCGGCCTTTGGTAGTTGTTGCCAAGGCAACTGCCATCGGTATGGCCTGAATACTCACCATTGGGGCGTGCTAAGGGTGCTCGACCTGCCGAGCATTGCACCAGAGTATCTAACTCATCGACAGTGGGTACCCGCCAGTCGCTGTGGCCTGCATAGCTAAAACTCATTGCAGTTTTCAACGCATCATTCCAATCCATCTCCATGGCCAAACCTGCGCAGGTGCTGCCTGTCCATTGCTGCCCAAGACTGCAACGCATCCAGGTAAGGTTGGTTTTGGCATCGGTAATGGTGCCATCGCCGTTATCACGATAACGCCCATCAATAAGGGCTTTAGCTGGGGCGCTGGCAGGCTTGGATGCGGTATTACTAGCATATTGAGCTTGACATGCCTCTGTGATCGCTTTTACAGCGGCATCATGGGTAATGCCCTGCAATTTTTCGGCTAAACAACTAGCATAATCACTGGCCTGCGCCGGTTTTGATAAACACAAAAAACCGCACAGAGATATGAAAAATAATACGGTCAGGGTTCGTTGACTACTCATAAGCGATCCTTGTTATTAATTAGGTTTTGGCTAACTTTTAGCAGGTGAAATAATCCGCAATATCTACCATCAGCAACGCCAAATCGTTTGGGTATAGCGGTTAAGCGAAAACACTCCATAAATCCCCCCAAAGGTCAGTGATGGCAGCAACGGCAACCAAGCCCTAAACGCCCTCGCAGCAGAACTTAATTAACCCCAAATAGTGCGAGGATGTGTCAGAGTGCGCGAGGAGAACGACTAAAGTGATGAGTTTAGTTTTAGTCATACGGCTCACTACTGATAAGCCTTAATTACAACACCACAGGTCAAAAGCTAATTACTATCCGCCTCGCACCAAACGGACGTGGTAATAGTGGAACCTAACGTCGAGGTAGACGCTACCACTGTTGAAGTCAACGATCCACGATGTGTGATTACTGGAACTATGCGAAGACGACCAATATCCACTAGGTGACGTATTGGGAAATATTTGGCTATTAATTGCAGGGTGATGACAGCGGTATTCAATAATTGAAGCCAGTTCATTTTTATTAGGCAAGCGCCAATCACTATAGCCTGCAAATAGATTATCTTTGGCTTGCGGGGCAGACGCAGACCAATTGTAAGTCGTTGCATTATCTATACAATAACTGCCATCCCACGTTTGCCCCAAACTGCAACGCTGCCAGATTAGCCCAGTGGTTAGATGGGTGACTGTGCCATCGCCATTATCAGTAAACTCACTGCTCGGTGTGGTCGCTTGAATAGCCGAGTTTTCAATACCAGAACAGAGTTCGCTAGCATAGACTTGCATTTCCACAATAAGCAAAAATATCCAAAGTATTAACTTATTAAAATTGAGCATTAACATATTTCCTTAAACAAAAGCATCCTGTTTTAGCAATACTACGAAGCTAGGGCCTTTTCCACCTGTTGCAACCTTTTGAAAAACAGTATTTCTGCTACTTACAACACGTCCAACTAAAATCTATTAACAATTACTGTTCGTTACGAACTAGGCGTACAAAATTGTTACCACTGCGATACATTTCGACACCACCATAAGAAAACATGACCATCCATGAATTTCCTGCGTTTGGAGCATTGCGTACTGAGGTCCAATATGAATCAAACGGTGTGGTGATAGGGAAATTAGGGAAGTAATCTAAATCAATTGCAGGATTTGCTCTTCCATTATGAACAATACCCATCAATTCTTTGACCGTTGGCAAACGCCAATCGCTGGCACCACATAACCCTTGGCTATTGACTGCATTAACAAAGGCTTGAGTATCACAAGCGCTGCCTTGGCAAGTGCCGCCGTTTTGTGTGCCGGCATCCCCCCCATTGGTGCTGTTATCGGGGTTATACCAGCTGTAGGTATGGTTGGCATCGCGCAGGCCAGCGCTGCCCGCGGGTTGTTTCACTTCCCAAATTAGGCCAGTGTGATTATCACGTACGCAGCTCCATTCGCTGGCGCTTTCCGGCAACGGGTTACCGCTGTTATCCAGCTTGGTAAAATCAAAGCCTGCCGCACCGCCACCGATTTTTTGCAACTGGCCGCTGCGCGCAAGCGCATCGCGGCCATACTCGGCATCTTGGCCCTCATAACCTTGTACTGGGCAATCCAAGTAGTTATTGCTGCCATCGGCGCACCAATCGATTCCAGTATCATTAAGTTTGCCAGTGGGTTGGGCGACTTTGAGGGTAACGAGTTGCACTTGATTACTTAAGGGGCTTTCTTTATGTGCGCCTTGGGTGGTGGCCACCATAAAATACGCAGTATCGGCCGCTAAACCAGTAAAGCGGTACTCAGCAGCGCCTTTTACCGACGTGCGCCTTGCACCTTTTAAACTAGCGTAGTTGGCAATATCGTTTAAGTCGGTAAAGCTTTCTTCGGCGAGATACAGATTGACTGTGCTGCCCTCTTCAATATTGCGCCAATTGAGGGTAATACTGGCGCTGCCATCGGTTTCAATTTGATAACGCGGTTGCTCAAGCATTGGCGTACGTAGGCGCTCACCCACCGCAACTGTTTGGCTGACCGTGGTTTCAATCCCCGCTTGGGTGACAACAGTTAAGGTAACGGTAAAGCTACCTTCGGCGTAGATATGTTCGACCAGGGTAGAATTGGTTTCTAACACCGCTGAGCCATCACCAAAGTCCCAGCGATAGGTGACAATCGGGTCAAGGTTTGACTGCACTATTTGAGAGACATCAAACCCAATCACATAGCCACCGTTATCGACGGGCATTTGCACTGTGCCAAAACCGACATTACTTACGGCTGGCACAAAACTAATTTTGTGGGTAATCGCGTTAGTGGAGTGGCCATCAATTAGAACCAATACGGGTTTATCGCCTTCACGATAAATATGTTGGTAACTGATCAGCGCCTGAGCATCACTTAGCTCGGGTTTTAACTTGAGGCTATTTGCTAATTTATCGTTGTCTTCATAAATGGTTGCACCTGACTTAGTGCCATTAAACCAAGTATTAGCATACCAGTCGCCAGCGCCACATCTTGTATCGTAGGCGTCAGCCATTGATGTATTTGCCATTTGGTAATCGACATATTTCAAGTCGTTTAATAGGGTGCGAGTACATAAAAAGCGGCTGGCATAGCCACGCTGATTGGTGTCAATAATCTTGGCTTCATAGAGAGATTGAGGCGGCACATTACTACTCATCAACCAAGGTGAACGAGTGGTATCGAACATATTTGGGCGTGAGAGTGCAACCTCAATATCCAATTGATCAAGGTGTTCTAAAGCAATAACCGTATCTTTAATCACATTGGTATTACTGAGTTGCTTAACTAATTCACGCGCGCCATTATTTGCCACACGATAGATATCCACACGGCTTTGCATTGCTCCCAGCGGGTTTAATTTGCCGTCGACCAAAGCAACTGACATTTTGCCCGGAGCCCAAGCTAAATCCCAAAGAAAAGGCAATAGCTTGTTGGCAATGCTGTTACCAATGGAGACCCCTTGGCTAAGTTTGTCAGTGACATGATAAATATGTGCTCGGCCATCACTTCCCGTCATGCGTTGCAGTGCGTATTTAGCTAATATGGTTGCACCGTCGGCCCCGTCAAAAACTTGCTCCGCCATTTCGGCGCTAGCTTCTACGCCAAGCTCAAAAATCGTGCTGATCATTTTTTGCGGATCGGCTTTAAGATCTTGATAAATATCGCTCGAATTTAGTACTAACGAGGAAAGCAAAATCACGACTCGCGCTTGGTTTAGGTCCTTAATTTGAGCTTCAAGGGATGTAATGATCTCCTTTTGCCCCTTTGCTTGCGCGATCATTAATTGTTGCCGTAATCCCTTTTGATAAGCGGCTAATGCTTGCCCGAGTGGCTCCATAATATATTTAGCAATAATGATTTCTGCCGTCTTTGGATCAGCACCTTTGAGGCTTTCGGTGAATTTTTTAGCGCCAAATTTGATTAACTCATCATAGGAATCACCTGACACTTTACCTGCATCAATGTCGGCTTTTAATAATCGCTGGTATTGCTGCTTTAAGGTGCCTTTTATTGGTGAGTCCTCATCCACCTCCCCGGTAATAACTTGCAGTTTTTCGAGTCCCGTGAAAATGATTTCACTGTCGTGTAGGGTATATTCCAGCCAAGGGTAATCGGCCGCATTAATATTAGCATCATCAACAAAGTTGCTAAGGATATCCCGTGAAAGTTTTACATAGTCAATAAAATCAGCGTATTTATTCCAAAACTTTTGATCTCTTGCATTTCTGACATAATCGGCAAAATGGGCAAACCTATCCAATGATTGTTGAAACTGGTTGCGTTTTTTAGCTGTAGATATTGGCCCCCCAGTGACGGTATTGGCGGCAATATCAACAACCACTAACGTATTTAATGCCAATAGCGCGACCATATCGGCAAAGTCTTCTCCTTCCATGCTTTCATTATCATTATACTCATTCACCAAGCCCACTAAACTAATGCCTTTGAGGGTCAGCTCAGCATTTTGCCAACCGTTAGCCGTTGGCAGTACCTTAGGTAATTCAAGCTCAGTGCTTTCGTATTTCCGCTGCGGCAGCTTTAACTCAACCTTAGGGAAAAAACCATCGAGTTCAAGATCGGCAACATCAAAGTCGATACGTTGACTAGAAGCACTCACTAAATGACGCCCCGTTTGGTATTCGGTTTTAGGATCGTAACCGCGCAATAAATAATAGGTGAGGTAACCGCTATTAACGGTCAATTTGCCTGTATCATCTAAGGTGAAATTAATATTGTCATTTAAACGGTACTGCGTTTGCGCTTGTGCACTTCCCATTGCCATGGTGATGGCAAACATACCGATACTGGCTGCGACTTTGAGTTTAAACCCTTTCATCCTTATTCTCCCGCCACCAATAAACCATCAACATTTAAAGAACTGGCAATGCGCTCAGAAATGATCGCCGCCACTGCGCTACAGCTTCTATCCATTGGGCAAGGATTACCGTTTTGTAACTGCTCGCTAAGCTCACTCACTAATTGCGGGAAGGTTTGATGCGCGCGTATACGGCGGTTGAGTTCAGCTCGGTCGGTAAAATCAACACCGTAAAAATGGTTGCTGCTTAAAACAAATACCACTGCGCTGCTTTCTACCGTCACCTCAGTGGTTGGTTGATTGGCGAGTTTTAGCCCTAGCATTAAAGGCTCGCCAGTGTGATCAATTAGCGTTAACAATTGATTTTTCTCGGGTAACGTGGCGATACTTGCTTCGGCTAGGTTTTTATCGAGGGATTTGGCGTAGGCATCGTTTACTAAAAACAAGGGTTGTTGCTGTTGCTCAGGGCTTAAGGCTTGAGTACCTATCTGTACATTGGTGAAATTTGCCGCTAATGCAAAATGGGCTTTTATGCTGCAATCAGCCGAGCCACTTTGGATAACATAGGTATTCTCCTTTAAGGTGCCATCGCAGCCACTCACTGTATCGACTCGATAACCTAGATTAGGCGTAAGGGTAAAAGATGCGCTTTGACCATGGTTTACCAGTTGGCTTTCAGGCGAAATAATCCCTCCCTCACTCGCACTGGCGGTAACGGTATAAGCAACAGGGGTAAAGCTAGCGTTAACCGTACAAGCACTCGTCACTGGTGAGCTGGTATAGGTATTGCCGCTTAAGTTGCCCTCACATCCCGTCACATTGGCGATGACAAAACCCGTTTGTGGGGTGAGAGTAAATTGCCCTTGCTGACCATACTCTAGTTGCAATTGCGCCGGAATTATCTGGCCGTTGCCCGTTATATTTGTATCTATTTGATAGCGATTACGCGTAAAAGTGGGAGTAATTTCGCAACTTTGCTGCACATTTTTAACCTGGTAAATATCGCCTTGTCGCTCACCATCACAGCCAGTGATCTGGTCAATGGAATAGCCAGGATTGGCGCTAATCACAAAGCTGGCTGAACCGCCTTTGTTGAGTTCAAGCTGTGCGGGCAAGATCGAGCCGCCCTCTGAGGCGACCGAACTGATGGTGACCCGAGTAACGCCACCACCATTATCCGGTTGCTCTGGTGAAGGATTAGCTCCTGCGTCATCTCCGCCACAGCCAGAAAGTATGCCACTGAGCATGGCAAACAAGGCTATCGAAAATGCCTGTGTAATTGATTTTTTTGCTCGAATCACGGTTATTCCCTTTTCTGCTTTATCTGTTATTGCCAAGCCCAAATCCACCAAGTGCTATCGTGATACTCAACAGCCCATTGACATTGAGCATTGAAATAGCGGTTTCTCGCGATAACAGATTAACGACTGAAAAATAAAGAACTTGTATGTGAACTCAGCGGGGGATTGAACGCAATCACCTTGGCGTATTAGTCCGAATAGTTGGCGTAAAAGTGCGAATAAATAATGCGGTTTAGGTGTCAGCCTTTTGTTTTATGCTTATTTCTTTCTTGTATTGATGACGTTAAGATAGGTGCGCATTTGTAGAAAAATGGATACTGAGCAGATATGCGTCAGTTAGCCGCGTGTGATTGATGTATGGGTTACGGCGTATTGAGAAGGCGTTAGCATGTTTGCTGATTTTACGGTTTTCAGTTGGGTATTGTTCGTTATCTCCGCGCTATGCCTCATCCTTGCCGGGGCAACACTTAAAATCCGTTATCAATCGGTCACGATTTGGTTTATTGGGCTGCTGCTGGCTTACGCGATTCAAGCCTTTGGTTATGCTTTTGAACTGACAAGCCATGAGCTAGATTCAATTAAATTTTGGCTCAATATTGAATTTGTAGGTGCCTGCTTTATTCCTACCTGTGTAGTCTTGTTTGCGGTGAGTTATCAGACCCGAACCTCGCCACCTTTATGGTTAGTGAGCAGTTTGCTTTCGATCAGTGCCATAGTGCTATTAGGCCAATTAACCAATGATTTGCATGGGCTAGGCTTTAATATTGTCGGGCTAGAAAAAGTGGATAACATCACTGTCACGACCAATCATTTAGGATGGCTGTACTTAGCGTATTCACTCTATATTCATTTGGCCGTTATCGTGAGTGTGATTATTTTTATCCGCTGCATGCAAAATACACATCCAGTATTAAGACCACAGATTTTACTCATTCTGGTCGGCATTACTTTAACTTGGCTGAACTATATTTGGACGCTTTTTGGCAATACTCCCTACGGCCTTGATATAGGTACTTTTGGTTTTATCTTTTGTACTATCGCCTTTGCGATAAGCGTGTTTCGTTATGACTTAATTAAACTCACCCCCATTGCACGGGATCAAATATTTCACCAAGTTGAACAAGGTTATATCGTGATTGATGAGCAATCGCGCTTAATTGACTATAACCCAAAGGCAAAAATCTTCTTGCCAGCACTATCGACGGGGAAAATAGGTCAACCATTAAGTAGTTTTATTGACCCATCGCTAGTGGCTGATAACCAAACTAAGGTGATCAGATTAAACGATGGTAAAAGAGTCCAAATACAGCGTTCACTCATGGGAAAAGACGCCGCCATGGCGATTGGCAGTGTGATCATGCTGTCCGATGTCACCGAAAAAGAGCAACTGCTCGAAGAAATGGAAAGAATCGCCAATACCGACTCATTAACGGGCTGCCATAACCGCCATGCATTACATTGCCGACTTAAACAACAAATTATTGAAAGTCGCCACCAGTTAACGCCGCTTTCTATTGTTGTATTGGATATTGTCGGCTTTCGTAAAGTGAATGAAGTTCACGGCTATACTGTTGGCGATATGCGCCTAAAACAGCTAAGCCATATCCTCAGTCATCACTTACCCAGTGATGCCATATTAACTCGTTATATTGGCGATATTTTTATTATTATTTTACCCCGCTATTGGTTAGAGGATGCCAATCAACTCGCGCTGCAACTAGCAGATAAAGCCAAACAACTGACCTCACTTGCTATCAGCACTTTTTGTGTTCAACACCTCTCTGAAGAAAGCGATCGACAAGTTATTGATCGCCTCTTAGGTGAGGCCATGCAATTAAAAAAACTTAAGCCAAGTTTGGCGGTTTAGTACTGGCATCCTTTTTAAATTGGCTGGGCGTTACCCCATATTCCGCTCTAAAGACGCGGCCAAAGTAATTTTGACTGGTAAAACCTGCATAGTAGGCCGCTTCTTTAACGCTGTGCCCTGCGACTAAAGCATCCTTAGCGATTTGTAATTGGGTTTGCTTTAAATATTGAGAATATGACAAGCCAAATACGCTTTGTACCCGCCGCTGCAATGAGCGGCTACTGGTATGAAACTGCTGTGCAACAAACTCAACCGTCAATTCCTGTGTGGTAATGTGCAGATCAATCACCCATCTTAAACGTTTAGCGAATTGTTCATCGAGGCTTTCTGTTGTGCTTAGCACAGGTGCAGAAGAGGGTTCTTGCACAGAATTTGTGGCTAAGGAAAGCGATAACATTTGCTGCTGCACAAGGCGCCTATTTTCAATTAAAGCATTTAACCTCACCACCAATAATGCGGGATCGCTGTTTTTGCTGACATAATCATCAGCATAACACTGCCATGCCTGTAAGCGCTGCTGCGGATCATCAACCGCAGTTAACATCACAAACGGAATAGCGGCATATTCAGGCTGATGTTTGAGTGTTGATAACCAACTGGCCGCATCGCCATCACTTAACTGGGTATCGCACAGGATTAATTCTGCGCCCTGTTCATCTAACTCATATTGCGCTCCTTGCCATGTTTGGCAAAGCGTGAGCCGAAAATCCGCCGCTAAGTGGTAATAAAGCCAATCCATAAACTCTGGTTCGCTCTCGACGATCAATATTTTAGCTTTGCTTTCATCGGCAATATGGTGCTTTAGATATCTGAAATCCGGCGTAAATAGCGGTAATTCATAGACAGTCGCTGGTAGGCATAGCGTATATTGCGCTATTGATTGTGAGCTATGCAGGCAACAGAGTTCCCCTCCATTTTCTTCCACCTGTTTTTTTAGCAGCAGGTAGCTGTCATCGGCATATTCTTCCCGCGTAGCCTCGACGTTACCCGTTAAGGTTAAGCGAAGCCCTTGCTGTGACTCTATCTCAAGTACATAGCCAGCTAAGCCTGTCGATTGTCTGACGTCCTGACAAAACTTATTAAAGACTTTTTCTAACAGTTCGAGATGGGTTTGAACAAGCAGATCGGGGATTTCACTGATATGAATGGGTAAAGGTTGTTGGCTTTTTGCCTTTTCGAAACTTAACTGATTTTTTAGCCAAGGTTGCAACAAAAATGGTGAGGATAACATCTGGCGAGATGACTCATTCCACTGCTTTGTACTCTCGAGTAACTGATTGATTCGCAGCAATAGTACATTCATCTCATCAGTATGGGTCTGAGTGTTGGCAATATAGGGTGCTAACCAAGTGACATTTTTTGTTATTTCAGTAAATAGCTGACTAAAGGTGCGCTGTTCACATTCACGTTGTTGCCTAAGCGATTGTATTATTTGATTAGCCTGAGTAAGTTCAGTCTGAAATGACTTCACCTTTGCTTTGTATGTACCTGTTAACTTGGCCAAATAGAAAGATAAAACCAAGATGATAGTAAGAGAAAGAACCCAAGGAAGTGATGACAACAACGCTTCTCCAATAGACACATTTAACGATGGGGATAGTAGCCATCCGCATTGTGAGGATTTCTTTATTTATGGCAATCCCCCTTAGTAGTTCTATATCACATTTTGATATGAACCAAACGCTAAACTACACCATTTGCAGGTATTATTTGCTAATAACCATATTGACTAACTGGTTGCCAGTGTTTCTTAACATCATTCTCAATAAACTTTTGTTTTTCTTTAATTAAATCGCCCTCTACTAACCCTATCGCTTGATGGGCCTTTTCTTTAGTGCTGATATCAGGATAGCTAACTTGGGTCACGTTAAGTTGCTTCAATATTCCAGCCAGCAGATGACGTGCTTCGCTCGCTTGTTCGATGGCTTTATCTAAAAGCTGCTTACCTTCCTCTGGATTATGTGCATACAAACCATGTGAAGACATCGCGAAGTCCCACCGCCACTGACTGTGGCGTATCGCCATAATAGGCTCATTCATGTTCTCCCATTTAGCACCAGCATCCCATGCAGCTTTGGCTTCATAGTGGGCTTTGACGAGCAGAGCTTCAACTTCGCGGGCTTTGGTCTCAATCGTTAATTTATTAGCCGCGAGCTTGGTTTCAATTTTGGTTTTACTGCTATGGCAGCTACTACAGCTATTATCAAAGTGCGGTAAAGCTTTATCAACTTTATGGCTAGTAAATTCAACACCTTTTGCATCCTGCTGGGTTGGCATATGACAGGTAATACAAGTAACACCGACTTCGGCATGTTTACTGCGACTCCAGTGTTCAAACTCAGGATGCCGTGCTTTGAGTATCGGCGTCTTTGAAAGAGGATGGATCCATTCGAAGAAGCGGCGAGTATCATAGTATTTTTCAATATCATCAGCGGTATTGCCAAATATCCAAGGAATGTTAACAACATTACTTTTTTCCGGACGGAAATAGTAAGTGACATGACATTGACCACAAACCTGCGCACCTTGCATATTAATATCTTGTTTATCGAATGGCAGGTGAATTTTAGCCATCGCGTCTTGCGCATGAGGGCGAGGTAAGGCTAATTTCTGAGTGCCAGATTCATGGCAATCGCTACAATACACAACGCTTTGGATTTCTTTACCAAGATCCGTAAAGTTTTTGGCGGAGTATCCTTCAAATCCCAGTTGTTCGATTAATCTTGGAGCATCAGGCGTTTTACAGGTCCAGCAACTGGCTGATAAACCTTTATCTCCTGCTTTAGGGGGCACACCGGTACGTAAAGTATGAGTCACATCGGCAACGGCAAAATGGTGTCCCCGTGGGCTATGGTACTCTTTGGCATAGGAAGAACCCGCCCAGAGTATGATACTGGCAGGATAATTGGCGAGCATATCCTCGCGTTCAACTTGTTCGGATGTGGCTTGCCAAGATTGATATTGGTTAGGATATTTTTGTTGATAGTTATTATCAGAAGCCGCAACAGCTGTACATATCGCAATAGAAGATAAACCAATAAATTTAAGTAATGCCGCTGTTTTTAAAGAATTTTTCATTTTATATCCTTTTTTCCATAAAATCACTATTAACCTGGGCGCCCATCAATACGGGGTCGGGTGAGTATTGGTAAGTAGTGCCATACAAATAGTGCAAATGCGATAAACCAACAACTAGCCGCTACCCATAACCAGACTTGAGTATGCGCGGGAAACCAAATAGCCATCAGAGCCCTGAACACCGCAGCTAACGGTAGGCAAATAAAAGCTAACATCATCTTAGGGCCTTCATAAATATTTCTACTTGTGTGCCCGAGTGACACTCTAGAGATCATCGAAAGACAGAGCGTTGCCATACAACCAATAGCAAATAGATGAAGCAAACTGCGATAAGCATATTCATTATCAAGATACCAACTCATAGATAATAAGCTGATTGGTAGCATTAAATAGGCAATATGCAAAGACCACAACATGGGTTCTTTCAGTGTTTTATGGGGTAACCATCGTGCAAATCGGACAAGCTGCAAAAGCCCGGCAATCAACAATAAGCCTCGTTCAACTTCAAGAGGGATGAAATGAATGAGTGATTGAATAACAAGCAAGATCATAGCCACGATAAGTGGGTACTCAATCCAAGTTAAGGGTTCAGCTTTGGTTGCCTTAATGCGCATAGCAGTAAAAAACGGAATGACGCGCCCACCAACAATTGTGATAAGTAAGGCTAACCACCATAACATGGCCTGCCAAATTTGATTGGCAAGGATAAAGTCACGTTCAAATAGAGCATAATAGCTGATGTTGTTAATCACGAGTGCAACAAACAACATAATTGGAAAACCAATATTACGCCATTGCTTAACCTTATAAATACAGCGCCATAGGGTAAGGCTTGCCAAGCCAAGAAACAATGAATCAAACAATGCAGGTAAGATGAGTGGAATTTGAATAGGGAGTAAAAGTAATAATCGTGCCAGCAACCAACAACTAAAGGTCAATGCAAGTGTCCATCCCTTTAATGTGGGTTGATTTGTCCAATTTTGAACAGCAGTAAGTAAAAAACCACAGACAATTGCGATTGCAAAACCGAACAACATTTCATGTGGATGCCACCATAGGGGCAATACTTTACTCCAAAAAGACGAAGGAAAAAAACTATATTGAGGAGTAAACCAAGTTATTAACCACAAAGGGATATATAACGCAGCTACTATTGCTCCCCCAAGAAAAAAAGGTCTAAAGCCAAGTCGCCATAACGCATGAGTTCGTTCGGTTTGTGTAGGATCATCAATATTTAGCATAGTTTTCAGCCTAGTAGCAGACGACACATAAGATGCATTAATTATACACTTTAAATTGAGCTGTTATGACCTTCAATTCAAACCAATCTTAAATTTTGGAACTAAGATCCCAAAGATGAATGTGTGAACTTGTTATAGAGAGCGAACAAAGCGAACTTGACATCCTCAAAGGGCGTTATTGCATAAGTTCAGATTACTGTTCAACTAGTATATTCACAGTGAGTCAACAAAATAGAGCTGCTATAGCTTGCTCTGTATGAAACGATGACTTGCAATATCAATATATAGTTGCTGGAACATCCGATAACTCCTCGTCAAGGTAGGCCATTTTATGGAGACCGTTTCACCATTTCCTAGCAACGGGCATGGGGCAGCTTAGATGTAGCAGTATTCAGATCAGTTATTTAGGTGTAATAGTTCTTCACGTGTCTATTATTAGCATCATGAGCCTCCACTTGAACCACCCCTAATTCATTATATTACTAATTTAATGATATGGGTCATAGATATGATACCCGCTCTGGCAGGATAGTTGTCACCACTTAAAATTTAACCAGTTGGGTCGTTAAGGCTTAATTGTGCCGAGTTACAGTGAAGAACGTAAGCTGCAGATTTTAAATAAGTTACTGCCGCCTTCGAATATGACCGTAGCTGAAGTATCAAGAAACGAAGGGATTGACGTGCAAACTTTGTATAATTGGCGGGATAAAACCAAACAACAAGGTCGTCCTGTGCCCGGAAGTAAACCAACCTCAGAACATTGGTCAGCAGAAGCTAAGTTTGCCACTGTGCTTGAAACTGCCACTTTAAATGAAGCTGAATTGAGCGAGTATTGCCGCGCAAAAGGCTTGTATGTTGAACAAGTAAAAGCCTGGAAAGCCGATGCACTGCGCGGGTTTATGAGCTCCCGCGAGCAGGAATTGGAAGCTAAACGACAGCGCCAAGCCGACCATAAAGAAATCAAACAGTTAAAAAACGAGTTGAGGCGTAAAGAAAAAGCTTTGGCTGAAACCGCAGCCTTGTTGGTGCTTAGAAAAAAGTTAAATGCGCTTTGGGAGAACGACAACGAGGACGATTAACCTTGGTCTCAGAGCGCGCGGAATATGTGAACTTGATACAGGAAGCGAACCTGGCTGGTGCCAGGCTTCATCTGGCCTGCGAAGAGGCTAGCATTACATTGCGTACCTATCGGCGCTGGTATCGGGATGGCAAGGTAACCGCAGATAAGCGGCCGGATGCGGTTCGACCACCGCCATCAAATAAGCTGACGGAAGCAGAGCAGGCGTTGATCGTCGAGGTGTGCAATTGGCCAAAGTTTGCCATCGCAAATCGTCCCTACACTGTTGGATGAAGATGAATATTATGGTTCTGAATCAACATTTTATCGGGTTCTAAAAGCTTCTGGTCAGCTGCATCATCGTGGCAGGAGCTTAGCGCCGAAGAACTCAGCGTTGCCAACGACCTTTACCGCAACAGGGCCTGGTCAGGTGTTCTGCTGGGATATCACCTACTTACCAAGCACGGTACGCGGGCAGTTTTACTACCTGTATATGCTGGAAGATTTATTCAGCAGGAAAATCGTTGGTTGTGAAGTGTTTGAACAGGAAAGTGGAGAAAACGCAGCAAAGTTGCTGGAGCAAACGTTGATCCGGGAGAAGTGTTTACACAGTGGCGTGGTACTGCATTCGGATAATGGGGCACCGATGAAATCGCAGACCATGCGAATAAAAGCGTATGAGCTTGGTGTGACAACATCGTATAAGAGGCCACGGGTCAGCAACGACAATCCGTTTGCAGAGTCGCTGTTCCGAACCTGCAAATACCGGCCGGACTGGCCATCATTAGGCTTTAAAAGCCTTGATGAAGCAAGAACTTGGGTACTTAAGCTTACTCGCTGGTATAACTACGAGCACAAACACAGCAAGTTGCGGTTCGTGACACCGCACCAACGTCATACCGGTCAGTACGTTTCGATACTGGCGCAGCGCAAAGAACAGATTGAAGCCGCTAAAGCAGCTAACCCAAATCGTTGGGGAAAACGCGAAGTACGAAACTGCGAAACCAGTAGAACCGACAACACTGAATCCGGAAAAAGAGTCAGTTAAAAAAGTAGAAAAACTGGCCGCTTAAAACGGTCAATAGTGACAACTAGCTTGATAAAAGCCTTAGTAATTATCTGTTTACTCATCCTATATTGCCAATATAAAACGGTACTATAGTAATAAATTTTTTCTTTTTAAATCGCAGGTAGGCGTGTCCTCTAGCTCTATACTTCCTATGCGACCATGTATCGCGAATCAACAAACCTCTCTTAGCATGTATCTATCACCATCGGTATAAGAATGATTCAGGCATAACAATAACTGCGGTAATCATCCACTAAAATATCAATATCTAAATTAGACACTATAACCCATTAATTTTATTGATCTATGTAACATCTCTAATAATTTCGCAAGTTAATTCTCAAATTTTGAAGATTATTATTGTTCACATAGGTTATACGTCATACATTTAAATATATCACAATTATTAAGTAAAAATACATCAAGTTGCAAATAGCCAAAAGAGGTGATTAATCGTTGTTTACTTTAATCTTCCTTTAATAAGCTTTTATAAAACAGACATTTAAAGATAGATAATTCATGAGTTGTTTCAATATCTTAGTTACGTTCTAGCTTTATGGAATGTTGTATCTACTCAAGAGGGACATTTCACCGATTTGCATAAAGAAACTAATTCGCGCTTCCCTGCGCCTATTCAAGGGTGTATCAAGTCCTTTTGGATACACCCATTTTTTAATACATCAGGTATTTAGCCTATTAAAGATGGAGTTTTAACATGGAAATAAAAAGCCAACTCGTTCCCTCAATGATATTATCAGGTCTTTTACTTAGTGCATGTGGTGATAATGAATCAACACCACCAAGCCCACATCTATCTCCTGCAACACCAGCAACTCTCAATATTTGCAGTAATATAGCTTCACAATTTGACTTCAAGAATACTGTCATCACAAGTTCTGAAATGGTTACAGCGGGTAAAGTTCAATATAATTCTACTGAAAGCTACTCCGCACCTGAACATTGTGTCATTAAAGGTTACATGAATGAAAGAATAGGTCTTGGACAGAACAGTCAAGCAGACACAAAATATGCAATTGGTTTTGAAATGCGCTTACCAAAAGATTGGAATGGGCGCTTTTATTACCAAGCAAATGGTGGGCTTGATGGCTCTGTCTCTAAAGCGGTTGGAAGATTAATATTTGCCGGTGGGAGCGATTCTGCAGCATTAAATAGTGGTTTTGCAGTTATCAGCTCTGATGCTGGGCACCCTACTCCTGCTCCACAATTTGGATTTGACCCACAGGCTCGGCTTGATTACGGATATAACGCTGTTGCCGAATTAACACCTATGGCTAAAAGCTTAATCAAAATTGCTTATGGTAAAGAGCCTGATAGATCCTACTTTGCTGGTTGCTCGAACGGCGGACGTCACACAATGGTAGCAGCAAGCCGTTATGCTGACATGTATGATGGTTTTATTGTCGGAAACCCAGGATTACACTTACCTAACGCTGCAGTTAGTCAACTCTACGGTGTCCAACAATACTCAAAATTAGTCACTTATAATCAAGACGGTTCGGAGATTTTAGCAACATTACAAAAAGCTATCACTCAAGAAGAGTTAGGAGTTGTATCACAGCAACTTCTCAAACAATGTGACAGTTTAGATGGTCTAAATGATGGTATGATTAACAATACTTATGCGTGTCAAAAGGCCTTTGATCTTGATCGTGATGTACCTACCTGTTCAGGTGAAAGAGATGGTACCTGCTTAAGTTCAACACAAAAAGAAGTGCTTAGTAATATCATGGCGGGGCCGCATAACATCAGAACTGGCGAGTCTATTTATGCTAACTTCCCCTATGATGCAGGCATCAGTGCTAATGACTGGTCTGGTTGGGAATACAATATGGCACTAACCCGAGACACTGGTTCTGTTGGCTATGTATTTAGCACTCCACCAACACCATTCGATGATAATGAACAGTCAGCCCTTTCGTTTATTCTGTCAACTTCCGTAGAAACGTTTGCCGAGCGAATTCATAACACGAGTTCCCTTTATACTGAATCAGGCTATGATTTTATGACACCGCCTGAGGCTACAAAGCTTTCAACGTTAAAAGAAAGGGGGGCAAAAATGATGGTATTCCACGGCACTTCTGATGCAGTATTTTCAGCAAACGATACTGTAAATTGGTATAAAGAGTTAGATAGTAATAACTCAGGTAAAGCTTCCGAGTTTACGAAGTTATACTTAATACCAGGTATGGGGCACTGTGGGAAAGGACCGACGACAGATAAGTTTAATATGGTCGATGCTTTAGTAAACTGGGTCGAAAATGGTGTTACCCCCTCAGAAATTCTAGCATCCGTTCGTGGGGATAATACTGAGCTCCCTGTTGACTGGTCAAAGTCACGTACTCGTCCACTTTGCCCATTCCCACAAATTGCTAAGTATAATGGCACTGGCGATATTGAAAGTGCAGCAAGTTTTACCTGTGTAGTTCCTGAATAGAATCAATATATAAATTGCCACTTAATTGGTCTTTAAGTGGCAATTTAATAGTTATTCCTCATTCAAAAAACTCAGTATTATCCGTGTAGGCTGGCAGTTTTGAAGACAAATAAATTAGTCTTTATAAAATGATATCAACTGACTGGGCAATTTTTATATTTTCCTTCAGCTTCAGCTACTCGAAAGCCAAAATCGATCAAATGAAGGCGCATTTCAACCTCAGCTTTATCTTCATCTCCATCAACGACAGCTTGGATTAATTTGTCATGTAGCCCCGCGGGATGGATTTCATCAGTCGGCGGTTCAAAGCTTAAAGTATTTTGACGAAGTAATAGCAGTAGCGATTTGGCTATAGCTTCTAAGCAACGATTTCCACAAATTTCAGCCAAAATAAAATGTACTTGAGAGCGTAATAACACAGTCGTTGGATATTCTAATGTATCGTTTTCATGTTTACTGGCCTCTTGCAACTTGGCCGCCTGTTCTACAGTACAATTTCTCGCAGCCAAACGAGCAACCTGTGGTTCAAGCAACATTCGAACTTGGATAATTTCAGGTAAGGACATTTTTCCCATTGTTAATAGGTCTTGACAGGCATTGCTTAAGCGTTCGAAGTTAATCTGCTTAACAAAGGCCCCCCCTGTTGCTCCCTGACGGATTTCTACCAAACCACTCGCTTCAAGGATTTTTATAGCCTCTCTAACCACAGTACGGCTGACCATGAACAGATCGATTAACTCTCGCTCCGAAGGAAGCTTTTCTCCAGCTTTATACCTGCCCTCAAAAATGGCTTCTTTTAATTGCTGGCCAACTTCTGTCGATGCTCTTAGCTGCTTAATCGGTTTGAAGGAAATCAAATTATCTTCTCGAATCAAAATTAATTTGAAATCCTATCATAAATCAAACTGATGTATGAATAATCATCATCTCAATCCGACTAATATTTTACTAAAAAGGCTCATCTATTTTAATCGGGCGCGCGACTGTCGCCGCACCAGATATCAAACATAACAAATTGAATTAAAAATACTTTTAACAAAGCCATATTCCTAAAGCTGAAGCTGCTTTCAATAAAATTAGCACCTAACCATTGGCAAAATTCCGGATTCTCTGCATTGATTTTTTGTTGATCTAAGTTACATCTCCTCGATTTTCGCAACTTCATTCTCACATTTCAAACAATCCAATTGATACAACAGGTAATACGTCATACATTTAACAAAAGACATTGGTGACTTTTGAAAAGCCTAAAATCGCTTTAGGCTACTAATAATAGGAAGAGATGATGATGATGATGAAAAAGTCTTATTTATCCTTGGTCGTTTTGTCAGCACTAGCGGTACCAGCAGTTGCGGACACCACTATCGACAAGATGTTCAGTAAAGGCACAGTAAAAGGTGAGTTACGTCTTTTAGATTTCACTAAAGATTTTGATGAAGGTACCACTACCCAACACACCACATCACTCGGCGGATTGTTTTATTACAACACAGCAAAAGTGAATGGTTTGAGTATCGGGACGAGTTTTGCCTCTGCAAACCCGATTTGGGTTAACGACTCCGATGCGGTTTACAACTTAGTGGGCCGAGATGCGAATGGTGATCACCAGAGCGTCAATCGCATGCAGGAATATTATGTTCAAGGCGATTGGTGGAATACTCAATTTCGTTTAGGTGCTCAAGAGTTACGTACGCCAATGATGAACCCCCATGATATCCGCGCCATACCTCGTACCTACCGTGGCTTTTCAGCCGAAAACCACAGCATTGAAAATCTGACACTATCAGCGCTCTACATCACCGATTCTATGGGGTGGACCGACGAACGCTTTATCTCTGTGAGTGAGGCTGTAAAAGCCGAAGTCAAACGTAATACCGGCAACGTCGTTGATGTTGAAGATAATCCGATGTACGCCGTTGGCGCCAAATATCAACTGCCATTTGAAACGGTGAAAACCCAAGTCAACCTCTGGCAATACTATATGGAAGATGTATTTCAACAGACCTATGCCAAGGTAAATCTTTCGACCCAATTGGGTGCCGCTAATCTGTATTTCATTCCTTCCTATCTCAATCAACAGGCAACGGGCAATAAATCCGCCGGTGAACTGGATACCTATCAATATGGTTTCCATTTAGGGGCTAAATTTGCTGGCGTAGATGCCACATACATGTTCGCTAAAACCGGTGACGATACTGTACTGACGCCATGGGGCGACGACAAGGTTGTGATTCAACAGGTATACCAATCCGCGCTCGCCAATGAAGAAGTCAACGCCTTAAAACTGGAATACGACTTCGGCCAAGTCGGTGCTAAAGGCCTAAGCGCCTATGCATTCTACGGAGATTATGACTCTCCCGAAAGTCTGAATGACTTTACCGAAACCAACTTCTCAGTGACCTATAAGTTTGGCGGTGTCTTTGAGGGCTTAGGTGTGAGAGCACGCTATGCAATGGTCGATTTTGACCAGAAGGAAGATCTCAACGATCTCCGCTTATACCTGACTTACAAGTTCGCTTTAGGTCATTAATTCGCGCGCTCCCATGCGCCTACTTACAGGGTGTATTAACGTCCTTTGGATACACCCCTTTTTTTTAGGCCTTTGTCACTTGGCTAACGAGCCGTTTGCCAGTCAGACCCTTGGCCAAATCTTATGTCGTTATTCAGAGCGAATATAGCCTAACGATATAGTCAACGGAGTAATGAAAATGAGTAAAGAATCGAGAGAAATTGACCAATATACCGCACATGTTTTGCAGAATGGTCTATCACGCCGAAGCTTCTTAACCCGCGCTGCTATTGGTACCGGTGGCTTAGCCTTTGCAGGATTAACAGGTTCTGCTAGTGCTTCACCAGTTTCTACACACGCCCAGGAATATGCACAAATCGGTCACGCAACACTGGAGTTTATGCCTAAACCAAAGGCAATTCCTGACAGTGAAATTGCTTCAACCCAAACCTTCGATGTGGTTGTGGTGGGTGCTGGTGCCTCTGGTGTTCCAGCTGCATTATCGGCAGCAGAAAACGGTGCTAAGGTTGCCGTTCTCCAGAAACAAGCAATCGTTGTCGCACAGGGAAACACAGGCTCTGGCTTAGATCTGAAAAAGAGCGATAAAGCAGGTATTGAAGCTCTGGTAAACCGCTTAATGGCCGACAACGCCCACCGCAGCAACCCAGCACTACTGAGAAGCTGGGCCTACAATTCAGGCGAAGCTGTATCTTGGGTTATTGATCGCGCGAAACAAGGCGGTGCTTCTGTTGTTGATCAAGGAACTAAGCCACAGCACGGTATAAAGGGCATTACCGAATATCCACTGGAGTTTGTGACCTCATTCTTTGGTCCTAAGCCTTATACCGCAGGTGACGGTATGCGTGCTTTGGCAAAAACTGCCGAAAAAGCAGGGGTCAAATTCTTCTTTAACACTCCAGCTAACCAGCTGATCCAAGATGCTACAGGTAAGGTGATTGGGGTCATCGCCCAAAATCGTGATGGTAAATATCATAAGTTTATGGCTAAAAAGGGTGTGATTTTGGCTGCAGGTGACTACCAAAATAACAAAGCCATGTGTGACTTCTTCATTCCCGATCTTAAAAACTTCGAGCGCAAGCAAATGGATAGAACCGGTGACGGCTTTGTCATGGCGTATTGGGCGGGCGGCGTGATCGAACCTGCTGGTCACACAAAAATGCTCCACGACTTTGACGCAGGTCCGGCGGCAATGTGTGACATGCCATTTCTCGTGGTAAATCGTAAAGGGGAACGTTTCGTCAACGAAGCAGTAGAAATGTCATTGATGAATAACTACCTGCGCAGTGAAGCTGACCAAGGTTGTTACTCTCAAGTTTTCGATTCTAACTATATGGAGCAAGCCAAAAACTGGCCAGGTAAAGCCTATACACCTGAAGAATTGAAAAACTACATGCCAGAGGATCCTTCTGAGAAGAAAGGTGTATTCCCATCACAAATCAATACCTTCGTGGCTGACACCCTAGAAGAATTAGCGGTGAAATTAGGTTGCGACCCTAAAACCTTCGTGAAAAACGTGAACCGTTACAACGAGCTATGCAAAACCGGACGGGATGAGGACTTTGGTAAAGCACCAAGCAAAATGGCTCCCGTGTTAAAGGCTCCATTCTATGGTATTCACCGTCGCATGCGCCTATCAGCAATCACTTCGGGCGTATTAGTTAACGAAAACCATCAAGCTCTTGATGCAGATGGTAAACCCATTGGAGGCTTGTTCATCGTCGGTAACATGGGGGGCGGTTTCTACGGTGGCGTTGACTATCCATTAACGGTATTTGGTTTGTCCTTAGGTCGTTGCTACACCTTCGGCTACTTAACCGGCAAATATGTCGCCAAGTTATAAGGTCATCAATACTGGTGCCTATATAAGGCATCTTTCAAAATGAATAACGGGATCAAATTATGAAGAACTTAACGATTATTCTTTCACTGGCATTAAGCCTATTGGCTGGCAGCACCTTTGCCGCAGAACAACTACTTGATCAAACTCACATGGCCAAGGGCCTAAAATGTACTAGCTGTCATCAAGGGGAAACCCGTGAAGCAGTGCCTATGCTGAAATGTGCGCAGTGCCATAATACCGCTAAGTTAGCGGTAAAAACTGAGAATTTTAAACCAACAAATCCACATAACAATCGCCACTTCAGTACCGAAACTGACTGTGCTAAGTGCCATCATGTTCACCAAAAATCTGAAAATTACTGCAAAGGATGTCACTTGAAATTTGATTTTGTAACGCCTTAATGGGTCATTTTTATAAATTTAAAATTGAAAAACCACCTCTTACTTGTTGAGGTGGTCTTCTATTACGATAATTTTTTATAAACTATGAGTTATCATTATCAGTTTCCTACACGACTATACAACTAGGCGTTTTAGATATGATTGATGTATTTTTCTTTCACAAAGCAAAATATACCAGACGTATATATTATATAAATATGTGCTCTATGTCGCCATAAAGTAAAATATTATCAACTAATATACACATAAGAATAACTAGTAGAAACTATTGCACCATGACATATAGGCAATACATTAAAGTAAACATACAAATATTACAGATATTAACGGTGTTCATTATCGTCACAATCTTTTTCATTAAAAATAAATTTATTATTCAGTTTCCAGAACACTTTAAGATTACGCAACAGTTTCTCAGTGATATAGCTCCTGGTGCAATATTGATTTGTGCACTGCTTGGCATTTGCCACTTCCTTATTAACCAAAATCTAAATTACTCATTAAGCAAGTCAACAATGCCGCTAAATCAAAAAATTTTTGGTTTAACCTTCTTATTAGGTTGTTCAAACTTATTACTTTTTTTGAAAGCTGAAAAGCAAAAGCTTACACAATGTGATCGATTCATAGTTTTATTACTCGGGCTTAGTTCTGCAGGGGGCATTAGCTGTATTTCACTCTCTTCATTAGGTATACCTATATATCAAATTCTAATAGCTAGTATTGCATTGCCCTCTTTGATAATCGTCATTTCCATCCCCATCAGTATCAGAAGCTCTAGTTTATCGATAAAAAATTTAGATAAAAGTACTCACGATAAATCCGAACCCCAAAAATTATCTTCATATCTAATCCAGTACCTAGTGGGAGCAAGTAAACTTACTGCCAATAAAGCAATTACCATTATGTTTTTTGAAGCGATAAAAGGTTCAGCATATAAGTTTAATATCGACTGGAGCAATCTGACACACTACCCAACACTACTCTTTAAGGATTTAGGGCTTACATCTATGGCTGCTGATGTTATCACACATGCATGGATTGCAAAAACCTTAGCAAATCGGGAGGCTGCACTAATTGATATTACTAATGCGGGGATATATGACGACTTATCATTAGTACAACAAATACTGGTACTCTCTTTACTGATAAATATAGCAAGTGTGAGTGCATTAATTGTTATAGCTCTGAATATTTTATCTTTATTTGGCATGCAAGCAATGCAATACCTTAAGATACTTCCTATTGCGTTTTTAATAGTTAATCTAGTGCCAACGCTGCCAGTTATTCTCTATGCTTTATCACTCAATTATTTCTATTATTAACTTTTGATCGTTCATAAGTTTAGCCAACATTTATTTTCCGCTAAAAATTTATTTCTTGAGTCAGGCTTAGATGGACGCACCTCCTTTCTAGCGTCGCTGTACCAAACTTTAGGTACAAGTCAGAGCAGGAGTTAGTAACATGTCTATCAAGATTGTTGGTATTGATCCGCTAACTCTGGACACTTAACTAACCTGAGATCGGTTTAACAAGCCATAACTGCAATAGCATTAAACTCCGCGTGAGTGATGTTCAGTTGTGGCTTATTGTAGGCGATAAGTCCCGCAATCATATTGAGCATAAAACCATGCACGCTGCGGTGTCTAGAGAGCTCTATTTGAGAGATATTTTTTAACTGGTCGTTGATGGTTTCTATGATGAAACGTCTCGACAGCATCGCTCTATCCCACAACGACATTGCCTTCGCTTTCATATTCTTACGCACGTTTGTCACTAGTGTGACGCCTTTTTCCAGCAATTCACTCGATAGCGCTTTACTGATATACCCTTTATCTGCATAGAGTTTATTCATATCACTGTGCACCATCTCTTTCACCGGTTTTGTGTCATGTTCATTCGCTGGTGTCACTTTGGCCGCCAGGATTCCACCTTGATGATTCACAATCAAATGCAGCTTAAAGCCATAGAACCACCCCATGGTGCCTTTTCCTCTGCACGCCAGTCCCGCTAAGGTTTTATGGCGATGAATACGTAGGTTATGACACACTTTGATGCTGGTTGAATAAACAAATTCAATGCCAGTGGGATCACTCTTGAGGCTGGCAAAGTAGCTGCAAAGCGGCACTAAAGCCGTGGGCATCACCTCAAGAAAGCGGGTATAGCTGAGTAAATTAGGAAAAGCAGATTTGTAGAAATGAGCCAGATAGCCGATGTAGAAGTTCTTGAAATCACGGTGGTGGGACATCTGAAAAAGTATGATGATGGTCATCACTTCGCTCATCGTCATACGGCCAGCGCGTTGACGCTTGCGTGTGCCATTGGTTAACAGCGTTTTTTCCCATTCAGGAATGAAAACAGTGCAAAAATCATCGACATCGCAAAACACTTCCACTAATTTATGCATAGGCCCTACGGTGTGATGGGGTTTCTCTTGGTCGAAAGATCCGATCACTTGGAGGGCTATTAGTTCAAATTTTCTTATCCCGAGTTCAGGTTAACTAAGCACTATGTTTCAGTTCAAAATTCTCAGGGCTTAAATAGCCAAGTGAACTATGCCTTCTGGTTTTGTTGTAATCAACTTCTATATACTCAAACACGGTTTTTCTCATGGTTTCTCTGTCCATGATTGGCTCATACTGAATGACCTCAACCTTCAGCGAATGGAAGAAGCTTTCTGCACAGGCATTGTCCCTGCAGCAGGCTTTACTGCTCATGCTTTGGATAAGCTGAGATTTTTCAATCAGATCTCGATACGCATGTGAACAATATTGGCTGCTGCGGTCACTATGAACGATTACGTTTTTGGGAACCCACAACGAAACAGTGCCATCGTCAGCGCGTCACAAGCCAGCTGAGCCGTCATGCGGTTACTCATCGACCTGCCAATCACGGCGCGTGAGTACAAATCGATAATCACCGCCAGATAGAGCCTGCCTTCGCTCGTCATCAGATAGGTGATATCACCGACCCATTTTTGGTTCGGGCCGGTTGCATCGAAGTTCTGCTCCAGCAGGTTTGGCGCAACTGGAAGCTGGTGAGCGCTGTCAGTGGTTGTCTTGAATTTACGTGCAGCTTTTGCCACCAAATTTTGCCTTGTCATGCTGTTCATAATGGTTTCAAATCTGTGAACTCTCCAACTGCAGCGAGGTCAACTTGAATACGCCGAGCACCGGAGCGTTCCTTGCTATGGACATTGGCTTTAGGCGAAATTAGTGCTGGTGTTCGAGCATAAATTCGAATCGGTTTATTTTTGATTCTTCGCGAAGTAGGTGGCCGCCTTTTTTAGGATTGCTAAATCCTTCGCTTGGTCACCTAACTGGCGTTTTAACTTGGCAACTTCAGCAGCAAGCTCGGCTTCGCGCTGGCTAGTTGTGGATTTTTTCCAGTGGCAGAACGCCAGTTATAAAGTTGTGATTCGTAGATTTTGAGCTGTCTGGCCGCTTCAGCAACACCGACTCGTTCTGCTAGTTTCAGGGCTTCACCTTTAAATTCAGCAGTGTGAGTCTTGCGGATCTTTTTGGTTATCATATTCACCTCGTTAAGTCACTTTACTCACTTAGCGTGGTGTCCAAAAGTATTGGGTCAGATCAATTGAAAGACAATAAGCCACAACTGAACCTCACTAACACTGAGTTTAATGCTATTGCAGTTATGGCTCGTTAAACCGATCTCAGGTTAACTAAAAGAGATTTAGGCAATCTGTGATGATTCAGCTATCTCAGCCTTCGGTTGCAACTGTAGTGACTGATGACTTGACAAGAAACTTTTATTTTCACAGTTAAACTTGTTGATAAACAGAAGTTTACATATTTATTAACTTCATAGGCTTGGATAAATTCTTACTAGGCCGACTATTGTTATTGCACGTATCTCATTTACAAATCATTTACTTTAGATAAAATTAATATATTGCGGTGCAATGTTGGAGTCTGTATAGAGAGTTCAGGTTAATTCCACATGAGTACATGTATTTATAATCTAAGACGAATTAATTACAAATTTTTAAATATCTGCTAAAATTAAGTTATTGTTTAAAAATGGTTCTTGGGTAGTCTGACTTCTATGCCTATTAAACTCAGAGCAAGTGCATCCACATTTCTTAGTATGTTAAAATCAGAGGTGACTCCCGCATATTTGCAAAAAAAAATGCTCGACCATCGTCTTTATACTATTTTTCTCATTTTATCCTTCATTCCTTTATCTATAATTGATTATTTTTTCGAACATAATGACTTCAACCTAAAATCTGATAGTTTATTATTAGTTCATATTTTATATCTTTGGCTTGCAATTCCAGCTTATGTTTTATATAAAAACACTGATTACAGAATAAATTATTTAACATTAATACTGGTCATAATTTTATCCAGTATTCATTCAGTAATTATTTTTAATATAATGAATGCTGAAGCCATACTAATTGTAAGTGAAATTGTTACATTTCCGTTTTTATATTCTTTATATTAATAGGTATATCATTATATTTACAGGTTATTACATTGCTTGCTTCAATTTTCATCCATTTATATCTACACTTTGAAGGAGCAGTTGAAAAAGTTTCAAGTGATCTTTATTTGCAGATAATGGTCCAATCTAGTTTTTCAGCAATATTTATTATGGCCATTTTTTCATGGAGTTATCACAATCGTTACTATTTAGAGATTGCTTTAGAGAAATCATCAAGTACAGATCCTCTCACTGGTTCAGCCAATAGACGGCATTTTAATAATTTCATATTAGCGGAAGTTACTAGATGTACAAGAACCCAACAAAACTGCTCTTTAATCTTACTCGATATTGACTTTTTTAAACGTATAAATGATACATTCGGTCATCCATCGGGTGATCGTGTAATCTGTGCATTAGCACATATATGTGTAGAAAACTCTCGAAAGATTGATTTAGTCGCAAGACTGGGCGGTGAAGAGTTTGCCATAGTGATGCCTAACACAAATGTTACTGAGGCATATAATCTAGCTGAAAGAATCAGAGTGAATGTGGAAAGCACAATCGTTTTAAGTGATAGTAATGAGGATATAAACTGGACAGTCAGTTTAGGTATATCGCAGTATAGTGCGCCTGTTAGTGAAGAGTTATTTTCAGAAGAAGCTGCAGTTGAATCACTTATTTGTACTAGCTCAGACCTGATCTGACAGTTGCCCATTTTTTAGGGTGTCACTGTCAGCTTAGATTTGAGCTAAATTCTTTTCAGCCCAAACCCGTTTCCCATCGATTAATGTGGTCATTGGTGTTCTACCACAGCACATTTTACCTTGATGGGTTCGTTCATTGTTGTAATAAGCCAGCCATTCGTCCAGATCTTTCTGTAGTTCCTCCATGTTGCCATAGAGTTTTTTGCGGAAAGTCACCTGATAAAACTCATTCAAAATGG
>NZ_AKZL01000056.1:0-29961 GCF_000282755.1 Shewanella sp. POL2 | reverse complement strand
TGAAACCGCATTTCTGTTTAGAAAAACGGGTTAATCGAATGGAAATGGCAATAGGCATAGGCATGTTCACCCTAGTGGTGTGCCTACTGGTGATAGTAATCCTTATCGCCAAAAAGAAATTAGTGACTACCGGTGAGATCACTATCGGGATTAACGACGATGCCGAGAAAAGCATTAAAGTTGCCGCAGGCGACAAACTGCTTGGCGCCTTGGCGAGTAAGAATATTTTTATTCCCTCAGCCTGTGGCGGCGGCGGTACCTGCGGCCAGTGCCGGGTGAAAGTCAAATCGGGCGGTGGTGATATTCTGCCAACAGAACAAGGGCATATCACTAAAAAAGAAGCCAAAGAAGGCTGTCGTCTCGCCTGCCAAGTGGCGGTGAAGACCGATATGGAACTTGAGCTAGAAGAAGAAATCTTTGGCGTGAAGAAGTGGCAATGTGAGGTGATCTCAAACGATAACAAGGCCACCTTTATCAAAGAGTTACTGCTAAAACTGCCCGAAGGTGAAGACGTGCGCTTTAAGGCGGGTGGCTATATCCAAATTGAAGCGCCAGCCCATGTGGTGAAGTACGCCGATTTTGATATTCCGGCTAAGTACCGCGACGATTGGGAAAAATACGGTCTGTTCGACTTAGTCTCCACCGTTAATGAAGATGTGCTGCGCGCCTATTCAATGGCGAACTATCCCGATGAAAAGGGCCGCATTATGCTTAACGTGCGTATTGCCACGCCACCATCGGCCAATGTGCCACCGGGTAAGATGTCTTCTTACATCTTTAACCTCAAGGCGGGGGATAAGGTGACTATTTCTGGCCCATTCGGTGAGTTCTTTGTGAAGGATACCGATGCAGAAATGGTATTTATCGGCGGTGGTGCGGGCATGGCACCGATGCGCTCACATATTTTCGATCAGCTAAAGAGTAAAAAGACCAAGCGTAAGATGAGTTTTTGGTACGGTGCCCGTTCGACCCGTGAGGTGTTTTACCAACAGGATTTCGATGCATTAGCGGCTGAGAATGACAACTTTGTTTGGCATGTGGCGCTGTCGGAGCCGTTACCAGAGGATAACTGGACGGGTTACACTGGCTTTATCCATAATGTGATTTACGAAAATTACCTTAAACATCATAAGGCACCAGAGGATTGCGAGTACTACATGTGTGGTCCTCCAATTATGAACTCCTCGGTGATCCGTATGCTTGAAAGCCTAGGGGTCGAGCCTGAAAATATCCTGCTCGATGACTTTGGTGATTAAGCGGTAAGTGGTAAGTGGGATAGAAAATCGCGTTAGGCAAAGCTAGAACAGCGGAGCCTAACGCGATTTTTGTTTATAGGGCTTTTAGTTGGCTTTGATATCTAGCTAAAGGATTTACCGCCATGGTGGCTTAAATAGCTCACCATACGCTGACTTTCAGTGGTATAGCATCCCATGCGAAACTCTCCTTGCCAGTAAGCAATATCGAGCGGACGATACCCCAGCGCATTTGGATGATTCACATCGGCACCCGCATCCACTAATAGTTTGAGCAGTTCAAAAGACTGTAGATCACAGGCATGCAACAGTGCCGTCATCCCATTCTCGTCAACCCCTTGAATATCAGCGCCATTAGCAATAATGCGCTTAACCGCAAGTGTATCCTTGGCTTTAACTGCATGGATAAGTTCAGTGCTCATAGGGATATTTAACCTAATGATTTATTGGTTATTCGAGTCTTTGATGGTGCGATTTTTTGTAAAAAAAACAGCCAATAAGAATACACATAAAAGCAGAGTATAAAATGTGGTTGAATTGCCCCATATCGATTGAGTTAGAAAATCATAAGTTGGCATTGATATGTGTACCACTAGCCAAATCATGGCATCTTTATCTGCTAGATAGTCTGCCAATAGAAGTAATTCACCAAGTTTTGGGTGAAAAAAACTGATAGCACCGCGAACGATAAGAACATATGCCGTGACTATGAATATCACCGTAAACATTCTTTTTAATCGTGCAATATATAAATTTTTAATTTGCGATTGATTAATTTTCTGCTTGGTAGCCATGTCACACTTGCTTGTTAGTATTTTTATGTTCAAAGCCTCTAACAATGACATATGCGATAAGGGCAAATATAAATACGATAAGGTACATCCATGCAATACTTTGCAACGTTTCAATAATCGTCCGATAAATCTCAATAGTCCAACGTTCTAGTGTTAACTGAAGAATCTCTACATCTTTATGTCGAGCGGTAATGTAACGCTCTAAATCATAAATCCTAACGCCACCAGAGATGCCCACAACATATGTGGCAAAAATGATATATTTTTGCCAAGCGGCACTGATTGAATCTTGAATAATTCGAGAAAATATTTCGCCTAATGGTTTTTTAAAAATTGAAACAACCAGAAATGAAACAGTTATAGATAGTGCAAAGGTAATAAACAGTAATGTAAAAAACATGCTCTCTCCTTAGAACAAATATTCAAATTGAAATCTTTACCAGTCATTTAAAATCAACAACATAATCTGTTTTATGCTTACGTTCAAGCGAATAGTTATTGAGGTTGCTCTAAAGATAGGTGCCGAGTGGCAGTCAAGGTTTGTGAATGACTTTATATTAAAAACTCAATCCATACTTTGATTGCTCATCTCAAACGCCGCAACACTATGAAAACTTATGATAAGCTGGCCGCTTTCTAATCAGGCAGTATTTGCTAATTAAGTTAAGGATAACCCATGCGTTTGAGTGTTATCGGCTCCCTGCTATCGGGGTTGTTATTATTCCCAAGTGCCAATAGTGTTGGCGAGTCGCTTGAAGCTGCGATTGTGTCGGAAAGCGCGCAAGGCGGTCAGTCAGTTAAGCTTGAAAGCCAAACCGCATCTTCTGCCTCAAAGAGTGCGGAGATTAAGAGCTTAATCCAAGCCGCGATCAAGGATTCGCCGCAGCCATTGAGTGGCAGTGTTATCCTGCTTGAGCGGGGTAAGCCGCTGTTTGAATTGCAAAAGGGTGAAGGTATTAGTAAAGATTCGCGCTTTGTGATGGCATCGCTCTCTAAACAAATCACTGCAACCTTGATATTACAGGCGGTCGATGCGGGGAAACTCGATTTAACTCAAACGCTTAATCATTACCTTTTGGGTGATGCGAAGGGAGATAACAAGGCACTAAAAGCCGTTGTGGCGGGCACAAATTCAAGTGCAAACGCTTTAAATCCCGGTCGATATGATGAGCGGATTACGCTGCATCAACTGCTGACGCATACATCGGGGGTCGATAAGCTAGGTAAGGCCAATCGATTTGAGCCGGGTAGCCAATTTGAATATTCCAACTTTGGTTATTCACTGCTTGGGCAAGTGCTTGAAAAGGTCAATCACCAATCCTTTGCCGAGCAGGTGACGCAATTTGCTGCGCGATACCAGCTTAATGGCCTGAGTGCTGAGCAGGGTAGTCTTGAGGCGATTCATGCCAAAGTACCTAGCTTGGCGGTGGGATTACAGGAAAGTGAAGTGATTGCACCTGCTGAGCTGGTAATTGATGAAGCGTTATTGCCCGCTGGTGGATTAATTGCCTCGGCGGCCACTTATGCCGATTTTCAGCAGCAATTACATGCTGGCAAGTTGTTGAGTCCAGAGAGTTATCAAAGGATGACAACGGCGTATACCGAGATCCAATTTTTGTGGCCGAATATGCGTTATGGTTATGGAATAAGGATCAATAAGGACGATGGCCTCGTCGAATACAGTCATACGGGCTATTTAACTGGTTATATGTCGATGACCCTGCATTATCCCGAATTTAATTTGGACTTAGTCATGCTGGAAAATCTATCGCTAAATCTTAATGATCGCGCTCGAGTATTTGAACTGCATAATCAGATCCGCCAAATTATCCGTAGCCAGTTGCTGCTTGCTAAAGCCGCTAATGTTTAAGCCTTTGATGTTTAAGCTTTAGCTTTCGCCATTATGTTGGCTAATAGGCGGCCAATTGAGTTGATGTGAGTCTCGAAAGCATAAAGCCCCAGCGTTGGGGCTTTATGCTTGGTCTTTTTAGTTGCCAAGGTGCTAACTGCTACCAAAAGCGTTTTCTAAGTGCGGTTTCTATCTCAATATCAACCCTAAAGTATTGCAAAATCGTCCAAACGGAATCGACTAAGGCTTCGGTAAGCGCGGGGTAATCATCCTCGATAATCCCGTTAATTTCTTCGACGGTTTCATCGATATATTCCTGAACACCTTCCTCAAATTCGGCCTTTGTCGCTTGATTGCGGAAAAAGCTAAAGTTGTCGAGCTTTTCAATCAATCGTTCCACCTGCTCTTTAACCGAGTTTAACTGTTGAGCTGTGATGCTTGGATCGCTGGCTATCGGCTTAAAGAAATGCTGCACTCTGTTTTTGAGATCAAACAGCGTCGGGATTTGGCTTCTATCCACCGCCGCATCACTGACCTCTAGTCTAGTTTTTTGGGGTTGAGCGGTTTTTGGCGCCTCCACATGGGTTGTGCCACATTCAAGAGTAAGCGATGCGACTTCTGGCTTCGCTACCTTATGTTCGATAATTGTGGGGGCTGCTGGTATTTCACGCCCTAGCTTTTGTAATAGCCGACGTTGGAAATAACTTTGTGGCTGGGCTTTGCTCAGGGCTTGCTCAAGTTGTGACTCACTGTAGGGGACGATTTGCAGTAGTACTTCGAAAATCTCTTTATATTCCTGCTCCATAGTCACACTCAGCGGGCTATAACCTAAGCTGTTACTTACGGTTAAGTCGCCGCCATGTTGCTGCAACAGTCTTAAGATCCGCACCGCTGTTGATTCAAAGCGTGGAAACTCATTCGAGCTGCCGCCCATCACGGCGCAAAGGGCTGGGGTGGTGTCTTCGGCATTGATGGCATTGGGGTTAGCACCTTGCTCGAGTAACACTTCAACGCAGGACTGCGCGCCGTAATAGCAGGCGCACATCAGAGGCGTAAATTGTTCATCTACTGAGAATTCTTCAATTTTGGCTCCGTGGCGCAGTAATAGTTCCACAGTATTACGTCGCATCGGGCCTGTGATTTGATCCCACCAGTAGGTTGAAATTGCCTTGTGCAATATGGGCGAATTATCATGGCCGCAATGGGTGAAAATATCTCCGCCTTGGTTAATCAGCCATTCGAGAACTTGGGTTCGACAGGCGATGGCCGCAGCGGACACGTAGTTAGTGTTGTAAATATTGGTAAGGCTTAAATCGAGTCCCTTGGTGAGCAGATATTCCATCACTTGGATAAGTGTGGCTTGATCTTCCTTACCCGAACCACGTTGGCAGATAGTCAGCAAGCTTGGTTCATCCACCGCACCAAACTTTTTATTGATATCCATGCCATATTTTATGAAGAGGTCGAGAAACTCCGGTAGAAAGGTTTTCTTCTCGACCATCGGATAAACCAATAGTCTCAAGTTCGACCAGGCTAACATTTCATAGGGTTTACCCGCATTCATAAATACGGAATTTGGATCCGCGCCATATTTGAGCAACAGATCTAGAGCTTGATAGATATACTCCCGTTTATTCACATCGGTAAATTGGGCGTTATCAATAAATTGGTTGAGCACGGGGGAATGGTCGGCGTCAGGCGGTGTCATCCTATAGATGCGATTGATATCGACGGTCGCCTTAATCAATTTTTCGATAATTCTGAGGTCAAATTCTGAGGTCAATGCCGCGTAGAGCAAACTTTTCGCGTGGGAGTCGGCTTTGAGCTGCGGATAATGATCCAGCAGAAATTCAGTGTATTGCTGCGCTTTTGCGTAGACACAGAATTCGAGTAAATTGGCGTCATCCCAAAAGCTGCTATCGTTGGCCATAATATAACGAGGCTTTTTAAACTCAGGATAGCGTTTTACTAATGGCGCGAAAGCTTCTATTCCCCAAAAGTCACTGGAGAAAATAATCTCTTCTATCAGACTTAATTGACCAATATCTAAATAAAGGTCTTTGTTAATAATATGTAGGAATAGCTCTTTGCTGCGCTCTGCATAAAGGATTTCTAAGGGATGATTTAACTCGCCATTGGTCCAGAAACTCACCGAATGATTGATATCCAGCCCCTGTTCAAGCAGCAGATCTAGCATAGCGATGCGCTGATTATCTTGATAAATATACTGAGGGTTAGGGTGAAATAAGTAGTTTAACCAGCAGTTATTAAATTGATTTTGGTAGTAAAGATTCGCGCCAGCCTTGAGGTAGAGCTTTACCAACTCAGGATTATTAAATTCAAGCGCTGAGTGTAAGGCGCTAAAACCATTGCATTCAATTTTAGCGCCATTATCCAGCAGATATTGTATTAATTCGAGGTCGGATTCAGGGCTACGAGAAAGCGGGACTAACACATTACAGGGGGAAATATCGGGATCAATAAAATTAATATCACCGCCATTGGCGAGGTACTTATTAATTTTTTGAATTTTCTTGGCTGTAGACAGCTCGTTATTAACACATATTTCCCGCAGGGTGAGATTATTATCACCAAAAATCCAATTTAGCATGGGCTTCCCTATTTAATGCTTTAACAATAATGCAGCAAAATCATTTCAAATAAACATCATTTAACTGAATGATTTTATGTGTATTTTAATATGGTTAGCCACTAAAACTCTATGCTAATAAGGAGAATTAAAGACTGATTTTAGTTGAATAAGTGATTAACTGTGTTGGTTGGCATTGATTGCCGCTTATTATCAGGCAGGATGTTTAGCGAAGAATATAGCGGGGATTTACTCGGTTGGCAGACCATCCGTGGTCTGCTAAATGGAATTATTTAGGTTGCAATGGTAATAACATCGGGATCTCACAGGCATCGTGGCCGGTATTTCCTAGTGGTGCGCTCAGAGAGTAAAAACCTAAGTGTTCATAGAGCTTGAGTGCTTCTTTTAATATCGCAGTCGTTTCTAAGTAGCAGCTTTGGTAACCCGTTTGACGGGCAAAGTCGAGAGCGAGTAGTGCTAAACGCTTAGCTAAGCCTTTACCGCGGATTTCGGGCATAAAGTACATTTTTTGTAGTTCACAAATGCCTGCATTATTGGCAAGTGGGGCAATGCCTGCACCACCAACGACTCTACCTTCATATTCAACAACCCAATATTGAGCACCCGCTTGCGAATAAATCTGACTTAAACAATCTAAGGTCGGGTCGGCCACGCTATAGCCTTTATCTGCGGTTAAACCATATTCGGCAGATACATCGCGGATAACTTGGGCTATGGCGGCATCATCGGTGGCTGAGGCTGCACGAATTATGCAGCCTGACTGTTGTTTGGCTTTGTCTATTGCTTGGTTGTACTGCATGAGGGCTTGCTCAATATGGTGGATTTGATCAGAGGTGAGTTGCGCTAAGATTTCTTGAAAAAGCTGATTTTGTTGGCTATTGAGTTTTGCGAGTAACTTTTTACCTGTAGGCGTCAGTTGTACGACAAGGCAACGACTATCCTTAGGGTGCATTTGGCTCTGGGCGAGATGCTTATCGATTAAGTGCTTTATTGCTCGGCTAGCATTGGATTTATCAATGCTTAGTTTACTGGCGAGATCTTTAATGGTTTGCGGTTGATTACCGATCTCAAGCAAAGCATGGGCTTGCACGGGGGAGAGAGGTAAATCACCGACTGCTGCGTTAAGCATGCCTAGATGCCTCACCATATAGCGAGAGAGCTGCCGGAGTTGGCTAGATGAGTCTAAATCATTTGCCATAGTTTAATTAAACGCCTTTACGTTATGCAACGTTGAGCCTGACGAGTATTGCAAGCCGGTGGGCTAGCTAGGCTTATATCGCATAATTTAGTTGCAAGTTACAACTAAATTAGCGGGCTTTACGTTGTTTTGCAATATTTTATTAACAAATTTATGGGTAAATCTCGGGATTTAAAAACGGCGCCATCGCGAGGATGATCGCTTGGGTATAATTGCTTTCACGGGTGGCATGGCCGTGGGTGAGCAGGCCTATTGCGCCACCTTTTTGTTTGATATTGACAGTATTAAACAGTCTATCCATCACATGACCCAGCTCTTCACCCGCTTCAAGTGCCTGATAAACCTGCATCGGCAGCGGTAACAGTGCGCCACGGCCAATGCTTAAGCGTTGCTGGTGAGCAATCGCAATATAGGCAAAGGTTGCTGGGCCAAACTCGAAATGGTCGACGCCGCCTTCCATCGCAAAATAATAATCAGCTTCGGTATGCCGTTGGCAATAGTTAACGCGATTCACTGCACCTTGGCGGGTATCGCTATCTGTCATGGGTTGGGCGGGGACGCCAGAAGGTGCGTCCATGCTGAGGGTTTCAATCTGGGATTCAGGAAACAGCAGCTTCATCGCATTGGTCGCAGCATTCACTTTGACGGGGTTTTTCGACCCAACGATTACCTTGATAATATTTTGTTGCATATAAGTTATTTATTTTGATTTTTAAAGTGGACGCTCATATGGATCATTGCTTAAATGGTCGGAGGTGTCTCGCCTATGGGTTTTCTATTCTGCCATATTCATTGCTATGACTCAGTAAAAACAGCTCAGTAAAAGCAAATGTTTGGGAAGCAAATAGCCATAGCAGAGCATCAGGAAGCGACATGCCATTATTGCTCCTTCAGTAAGTTAGCTGATTTAAGCAGTAAAGCGATGTCATTGAAGGAACCAAAATTAAGAGATAATAATAATGAAATTCAACAAACTCATGATCGCGATGGGGATGGCCTGCGGGGTGATGCTCACAGGCTGTAACGATAGCGAAGATAGTACTCCACCAACCGAACCTGAAACCCAACTGCAAACCTTTGCCCCTAATGGCTTACTCAAAGCCAATATCCGACGAACCACCTACGGCGTACCCCATATCCAAGCCGACAATTTAGAAAGCCTAGGTTTTGGTAGCGGTTACGCACAAGCGCAGGACAACCTCTGCGTGCTCGCCGATGGTTTCATTAAGGCGAATTCCCAGCGCTCTATGTACTTTGGCCCCCATGCGTCGATAGATTTCACCACAGGGCTACCTACCGCCGAAGATAATGGCAACTTAATCTCCGATTTTGCCTACAAAGCCTTAAAAATCCGTGAGCAAGCCGAAGCTAAGTGGCCGCAGTTTAGTGAACGCTCTCGTGCATTGATCCAAGGTTTTACCGCGGGTTATAACCAGTATCTTGCGGATGTGGAGGCGGGCAAACAAACAGCAGAACCTTTCTGTGGCGGCCAACCTTGGGTAAAACCTATCGTGCCTGAAGATGTGGTCACTTATTTGTTTTCCATTGCATTGTTACCCGGAGCGGCTAACTTCCTCGATTTGATTTTCTACGCTAATCCCGGGGATGCACAGGAATATATGCCACGTATCGTGGGTCCAGCGCCGAGCCAAGAGCAGACCGCGTTTGTCAGCGATATGCAGTCTAAATTGATTGCCCGCGCAGCCCGTATTACCACGCCAGAAACCAATCCACGGGATTTAGGTTCTAACGGCTGGGGACTCGGTAAAGACAAGACCGAAAATGGCCGCGGTATGGTGCTCGGCAACCCGCATTTCCCGCACACGGGTAACCTGCGTTTCTGGCAATCCCATATCACTATTCCTGGGCATTTAGATATGATGGGTGGCTCGCTGGTGGGGATGCCTGGCCCGATCAATATAGGTTTTAACAAAGACTTAGCTTGGACTCATACCTTCTCAACTGCTGAGCATTTTGTGATGTACAACCTTGAGTTGGTCTCGGGCGATAGATTGCAATATCTGTTTGATGGTAAGCCCATGCCGATCAATAAAGAGACGGTTTCTATCATAGTGAACGCCGGTCCTGCGGGCATGTTAGTGGCTGAAAAGGATATTTACACCACGGCCAAAGGCCCTAATTGGTTGAGGCGCCACCTACGCTTGCGCCTTTTGGTTGGGATGATGGCAGTGCCTTTATGATCCAAGATGCCAATATGGCGACAATGGATCCTGTCGATCACTGGCTCGCCATGAACTTAGCGACCAATAAAGATGAATTTCAACAAGCCTTTAAAGATTACGACGGGGTTATTTTCAACAACACTATGTATGCCGATAAAGAGGGCAATGCCTTCTATATCGATGACTCGACAGTACCCGGTTTGTCCGAGTCTGCCGTTGTGCTGTTAAAGACTTCGCCCGATATTAAGGCGGCAAAAGAGAAAGCAGGCTTTACTATTTTGCCGGGTAATACTTCCTTGTTTAGCTTTAGTGGCCCCACGCCCTATGAACGTGCGCCTAAGCTGGAGCGTAGTGACTTTGTGCAAAACTCCAATGACTCCTTCTGGTCAACAAACTTGAATGAGCCCCTGACCTACTTCTCGCCTATGTATGGCCCAGAAGCAGGGCAATTATCACTGCGTACCCGTATGGGATTAACGCTAATGCAGGATGCGGCAGGCAGCGATGGTAAGTTCAATCTCCAAGAGTTGGAGGCTGCCGTATTATCAAATCGTAGTTACTTGGCTGAACTGGTCTTGCCGGCATTAATTGCCCAATGTGAGGCACAAGGCAGTACGCCTGTGGTAGTGTCTGCCAGTTTATCAAAAGATCTCACCTCAGCTTGTGCGGCGTTAAAAGCCTGGAATGGTAAGCAAGATAATGACAGCAAAGGCGGCGCCTTACTGCGCGAATTTGCCCATCAGTTTAATCAAAAGACGATGCTGACCAAGAGATTTGATCCCGCGAATGCGGCGACCACTCCGAATACACTGGCTACCGACGGCAGTGCATTAGTGGCGCTTGCCCATGCGGTGCTGAATTTAGAAGCCGCAGGTTTTGCTTTAGATGCACCGCTAGGTGATGTGCAGTTTGTCGAGAAGTCTCTTCCCGATGGCACTGCCAGCGGAGCGCGTCTACCTTGGCCAGGGAGTCACAACGCTGAGGGTGGTTTTAACGTGTTTTCAACTAGCTTATCAGGCGACGATACGTTAATTCCACAACATAAATATGCGCCTCTGATGGACGTCGTTACAGGCAAAGCCATGGGTTCTGGCTTAACGGCGAAGGGATATCAAATACGTTATGGTTCAAGTTGGATGATGGCGGTGAGCTTTACCGATGAGGGCCCTGTTGCGCGCGGCATACTCACTTATTCTGAGTCGAGCAATATACTGTCGCCTTCGTTTACCGACCAAAGCAATCTGTATTCCAGCAGTAAGAGTTTCCGTCCTTTACTGTTTAAGGAAGCTGATATTGCGCCAGCCGTAGTCTCAACCACTGAGTTGGTGCTGCAAAAAGCCCAATAATGCTGCGCTAGTCGGGTGGTGATTCATTGGCCCACTTAGGTGGGCCTTTTTATTGGGTGGGCTTTTTATAGGTTGTTCAACGTTACAAAATGTAAAAATTTAACAATGCCGCTAGTGATCTAGTTCAAGTTTTTATAGTGGTTGTTTGAGCTTTGTTGTATTTATCGGTTTTTTGCGACTTAACACGTTTTTGTGGCTTTTATCGACGACAGAGTAATGTCGCCATTTAGGCTTAAGGGTAAATTTACTGTACTTTCTTGGTGATTAATTGTGATCACTTTGATGCGCCATTGAAAATTTATTACATAAATTCATAGATCTAGATCTCAATCCCAGCTTTATTTGAAATTCCATTACTTAAAATGGTTTTAGATCAACTTTTGCTTAAGCTTTTTCGCTATCCTTACGCCGAATTTTTTATGCGGTTTCACCGTAAGGTAATTTTACTATGCAAAAAGATGCGATCAGTGTTTTAGAAACACCTCAAAGCACGCAAGAAAGCACAACAAGACGCTTACCTTGGACGCGCCAAGATACTACTTGGATGCTGAGTTTATTTGGTACCGCTGTGGGGGCGGGCATTCTCTTTCTACCTATCAATGCGGGTATGGGTGGTTTTTGGCCCTTAGTCTTGATGGCCATTATCATCGGACCTATGACCTATTTGGCCCACCGTGGTCTTTCACGCTTTGTTTGTTCATCGAGCATTCCTGGCAGTGACATTACCCAAGTGGTTGAAGAACACTTTGGGATTGGCGCGGGCAAGGCGATTACGCTGCTCTATTTTTTAGCGATCTATCCGATTGTGCTGATCTATGGCGTGGGGATCACCAATACTGTTGATAGTTTTATCGTCAACCAATTGGGCATGGCATCACCGCCGCGTTTTCTGCTTTCTGGTATCTTGATTTTCGGCATGATGGCCGTGATGGTAGCCGGTGAGCAATTTATGTTGAAGGTGACTCAACTGCTGGTGTATCCGCTGGTAGGGATTTTGGCCTTTATGTCTTTGTATCTTATTCCTGAATGGAAAATGGATGCACTGCAAGTTGTGCCTGAAACCGGCGCCTTTTTAGGCACAGTATGGCTAACCATCCCTGTACTGGTGTTTGCCTTTAACCATTCTCCGGCGATTTCGCAATTTTCGGTTTCCCTTAAGCGCGACCATGGCGGCAATGCCGCACGTAAGGCCGATGTGATCCTGCGTAATACGTCAATGATGTTAGTCGGCTTTGTGATGCTATTTGTGTTCTCCTGCGTGTTGTCATTGTCGCCTGAACAATTGGCCGAAGCGAAGGCAAAGAACCTGCCGATTTTGTCCTATTTAGCAAACGTGCATGATAGCGGTTTTGTCAGTTATTTCGGGCCTTTCATTGCCTTTATCGCGATTGTTTCTTCCTTCTTTGGTCACTATATGGGCGCGACTGAAGGTATGAAGGGCATTATTGTTAAGCAATTACGCTCAAGCAATAAGCAAGTCTGTGACAATAAGCTGAACAAGTTTATCCTCGTGTTTATGTTTGCCACCATTTGGGGCGTTGCGATTAAAAACCCAAGTATTCTGGGAATGATTGAGGCGCTAGGCGGCCCAGTGATTGCGGCGATTTTGTACTTAATGCCAATGTATGCTGTGTATAAAGTGCCGGCACTAAAAGCTTATCGTCACCGTATCAGCAATGTGTTTGTGGTGATTGCGGGTTTACTGGCGATGACGGCGATTCTATTTGGTCTACTCAGTTAAGACTGAGATATATAAGCGGTTTAAATGAAAGGATCGAGCATTGCTCGATCCTTTTTTATTACTTTTCTTCGTACATTAGATAGTAACTTTGCTTCATCCCTAAGGCTTGGTAGGTTTGCTGGGCTGCGAGGTTTTCCTGCTCGACATATAAACGGAAGCTGGCGGCGCCACCATTGGCCTCGGCCAATTGTTTTACTTCAGCATAGAGTCTGCCATAAATCCCCTGACGGCGATTTTGCGGGCGAATATATACGCTCTGGATCCAGTAGTAATCTTTGGCGCGCCAGTCGCTCCACTCGAAGGTAACCATCAGCGAGCCGACAATTTCTCCTTCGATTTCAGCTACCAGATAAAAGCCTTTTTCGGGATGATTAAGTAGGGTATTGACGCCTTTGATAAGCGTGGTTTCATCTAAGGCAAGACCTTCAGTCTCTTGCGCCATTGCCTGATTAAATTGGACTAGGGCGCTAAGATCTTGCACTTTAGCTTTACGGATCAACATTTAACAACTCCTCGGCGGTTAATGGCATTTACCGCTCTTGTGTTTGGGATGACGCTGATGTATCGGGATGAGTTAGGCATACACTGTAGCACGGAACCCCCCATCAGAACGAGTGAGCACAGATCCCTATCGCCCTTTAATTGCGGTTAAATTTTGTACGGCTAAAGTCTAATCTGCTAGGCTTGAATAAGGTTTTCACTAGCAGAAGTGGCGCGATTATGGGATTCGTTAAATCAACTCGTCGGTTTAAACCAATATTCTTACAACCTTATGATGCTCATAAAGATTTTCAAGTTAACCATGGGATGCACTTTATGCTAACTTTAGTTACCTTTGGCTTATGGGGGTTGGTTTGGTGGTATTTGATCCTCAAATCTCAGGGGGAAAATCAGTCACTCTTTAGCGGTTTCGATGATGACTACTGGAGCTACCTTATTGAGCGCGAGCAGCCGCCTGCATCGTTGTATCGTCAACGTTTTGCTCCGTCAGACAATACGGCGCAATTCGAGGCCTAAGCGATGCTTTAGCTGGATTTTGCCGCGGTTGATATCAACGTGATATAGATCATCCTTAAAGTTTTATTGCTTATGGTAGACTCGGCGGCTGGCTAATTGAAGGTTAGTCCCGCCAAGGATAAGGCTTTGCCCTATCATCATTTCAAATTCAAGGTTATAAACATGTCAAAACAAAGGTCATCAGCCTTAGGCCGGATCTGGTCTTCTTGGATGTCAGTGCCCCTGTGGCTACAAATTTTCGTTGGTATGGTGCTCGGGATTCTGGTGGGGGTCACTTTAGGCGAGCAGGCTTCCTACCTAAAACCTATTGGCACGCTGTTTGTGAATACCATCAAAATGCTGATTGTGCCTTTAGTCTTTTGTTCCTTGATTGTTGGTGTCACCTCAATGGAAGATACCGCCAAAATGGGCCGGATTGGTTTTAAATCCTTTGCGTTTTATCTCTGTACGACGGCGATTGCGATAAGCCTAGGCTTAGTGGTGGGCTATGTGATTCAGCCTGGTGCGGGTGTTCCTTTGTTGCAACACGAGGCGGTAAGTACGGCCAAAGAAGTACCCTCGGTGATGCAAACGCTTATTGATATAGTGCCCACCAACCCCGTAGCTGCATTGGCGAGTGGCCAGATCCTACAAGTCATTGTGTTTGCCGTGGCACTTGGGATTGCATTGGTATTGATTGGCGACCATGGCAAACCTGCGATTAAGGTGTTTGAGAGCCTTGCTGAGGCCATGTACAAGTTGACCGATATGGTGATGAAGCTTGCGCCCTATGGTGTGTTTGGTCTAATGGCATGGGTTGCGGGTGAGTATGGCATCGATATGCTATGGCCACTGATTAAAGTCATTATTGCCGTTTATATTGGCTGTATTATCCATGTGTTAGGTTTCTACAGCATAGTGCTGCGCCTATTTGCCAAGCTTAATCCGTTGCATTTTTTTAAGGGGATCAGCAATGCGATGGCGGTGGCATTTACCACCTCAAGTTCGGCAGGCACTTTACCTGCAAGTATGAAATGTGCGAGCGAATATCTTGGGGTAAACAAGAAGATCTCCAGTTTTGTATTGCCCTTAGGCACCACCATCAATATGGATGGTACAGCCCTATACCAAGGCGTGACCGCGCTGTTTGTGGCGCAGGCCTTTGGGATTGATTTAACGTGGGTCGACTATCTAACGATTATTTTAACCGCGACGTTAGCCTCAATCGGCACCGCGGGGGTACCGGGCGCAGGCTTAGTGATGTTGACTCTAGTGCTCTCGACTGTGGGCTTACCCTTAGAAGGTGTAGCCTTGATTGCGGGGATTGACCGCATTTTGGATATGGCGCGAACTGTTGTGAACGTCTCTGGTGACTTAGTGGCGACGACTGTAATTGCCAAATCGGAAGATGAACTCGACGTTGAGCATTACAATGCTGATATGGTGCAGAGCGCCGTGATTGCAGAGCAAAATGCCGCAAACGAAAGTGCTGCGACTAAGAGTTAATCGATCGAGTTAAGATTTGATTCGAATAAAAAACCGCCAATCGGCGGTTTTTTATTATCGATACACTTTTATTTCAGTTGGGTTAACACTAAAACAGGTTTATCGTCGCTGCTGAGTAATGTCAGACGTCCTTGCACTAATTTGGCTTTAGCGACCAGTGGTAGTGCTTGCATGACTTTATGCTCTTGCTGCATCAATGAATCGACACAGGCTTTCATGGTGCTGCCACCAGGGATGATTTTCAGCTCTTGCCCTTGCTGGTTATATTGGCCAAAAAAGTTATTGCAGCTGTTATTGCCAGAAAGCTTACCTTCTGCATCGAAGGTGATTTGAGCTGAGCTGTAATCAACAGTCGGTTGTCCTTGGACTGCTTCAATATGCCAGCTTCCCTGTAATGACACAGTGTCTTGATGGGCGACGTCAGTACTCTGACAAGCCGTTAAGCCAAAAAGTAATGCGCTTAATAGAAATGTTTGTTTTAACATTGTCTCAGTTCCTTTTTCGATATTCATGGCAATAGTGTACAAGTTTAGCGAGAGATAAAAAGAGGTTTATATGCAAGATAGTATTAAAAGCACTATGAATTTGTTGAAGTTTTTACATTGGTTAGGGGTTTTGATGTTAGTTTGTGGACTTGGGTTTTATATGTTGACTCAATGGAGTCTAGAAATCAGTGGGATGTTATTGATCGCAAGCTTAATTGGCTTAGGCTTAGTGTTGATGTCACCTTATCCTGTGGTGTTATTTATCCAATGGGCGAAGCGTCAGGATGAGTTGCCAAAATAATAGCGTTTGCGACTTTTACAACTCGGCCGAGTCTGCAGCGGGGTTGTTATAAAGCTCGGCATTGATCCCTTTTGCCTGATTACTGCTCGATTGTGTTGGCTCTTGCAACATAGATTTTAGTTTACAGCGAGCATCTTCCATCATGGGCGCTAACTTAGCCGTCGATTCAGGGGTAAAGAAACTGTAACTGGAATCGAGTTTAAGGTGATGATTTTGCTGTTCTAATTGTTTTTCGACCCGCTTTATAATGTGCAATATATCGCGTTCGCTATCGACAAAGGCTAACACCACAAACTGAGTCGCGCTGAAATGGGCTGCAACATCGGCTGTGCGAATGGTATCTTGAACCAAATTACCGAGGAGCCTGTGATGTTTCTCTTCTAAGCGTTTTTCCGGCGAGTCAGCTTCAATCAATTCGAAGAAAAGAATCCCCGCATGGGCGCCAAAGCGTCGTCCAAGATTGAGTTGCCTAGGAGCCATCATCATAAAGCCGTAATGGTTGAGCATGCCGGTCTCTTGATCGCGCATTGATAGCGATTCGATTCTATGGTTTTGACATAACAGGGATAATTCCTGCTGAAGCAGGATTTGGAAAGGTTCAAGCATGGCGCTGTTGCTTAAAGGATCGGCCATATGGGGGTTTAACACGCATAGTGAACCAAATTGACTGCCATCTGGCCATGCAATAGGGCGGGACAGAATGTATTGAATTCCGTCAAAATCTCTTGGAAGTTCATCGAGCATAAAGCGGCTTAAATTGAGATAATCTCCGTCTATGTTGCTATTTTTTAATGCTTCAAAGAGCGGGAAGTTATTTGGAAAAAGCGTGCCAGAAGTAAAAAGCGGCGTTTCGCTGACAGAACTGACGATCACTTCAAAACCCGATTGCGTTATCTGTAATACAAACACGTGGGTAGCGCTGTAGTAACTTTTTATTAATTCGCATTGTTGCATCCAACGACCTAAATTGACTTGAAGTAGATCGTTGTCAAGCACACTGATTTGGGGATTGATAGTCTCTGGCAGCATAAAATGGCGAGTGAATGACCTACAATTCAATAAGTGTGGGAAACAATAGCGTTATTAGCAAATTTTTTCCTAAAAGATAAAGTCTTTAGTATTTATTTAAGTATACTGACGCGCTTAAAATCTAGCGATAAGCTCAACTTGGACATACCTCTGATGCAAACGCGATTAGCAACTAAACAAGATGTTGATATATTGGCCGCGTTAGAGCGCCAGCATCTCAATGATGAGTTAATGTCTAATGGTGTCAATTTGGAAGGGCAAGCATTTAATCGTAATGAATTAACTCAGCTAATTGATAAGCATTGGATTGTGGTCGCTGAAATTAACGGACGCATTATAGGTTATGTGATTGCGGGACGTTGGTCGTTTTTTGAGACCTGGCCAATTTATCGCAATTTGTTGAAAAGATTGAATCGAATCAATGGCGATGGTCCTCAATTAACGGTGCAAAACAGCTGCCAATACGGTCCTATCTGGGTTGATAAAGCATATCGTGGCCAAGGCGTTTTTGAGGCACTTGTTACTCGCATTTACCGAGAAGCTGCGCCTAGTTTTACTTATCTGGTGACGTTTATAGCTGATGAAAATGAGCGTTCTTTGGCGGCGCATACTCGTAAAGCTAAAAATGCAAGTTGCAGATTTTTTTACTTTTTCTGATAGGGATTATTATATTATGAGTGTTGATATTCGCTCATATGCACTCGCTCATCGTTAACTCGTTTTCCCGCCATATTTTACGTTGTTCTGCTTTCAAAAATCAGTATTTTTTAGGTTGATTGTGTCCTAAAAGATTGATCGACTATGTTTTATTAAATAGTTGTCAATAATAACCCTGATATCATGTTTGAACTTCGAAATTTTCTGGATAGAAGTTTTCTTATCTCTGTACGTGAGTCCTTTATCGCGTTACTGCCATTTATTCTTGTTAACTCACTACTATCACTGGTTATAGCGTTATTAAGTAGTTGGATCCCGGAATGGCAAACAACGGCATTTTTTTATGGCTTAACATTTTTTTCTGTGCAGCTTGCAAAGATATTTCCGTTGCTTGCGCTTATTTCTCTTTCCTTCCATTTTGCCAAATATCTTCAGCTTTCAGCGATTGTTGTGTGCTCAATCTCCTTTAGCATCATACTGGCTTTGCATGTGCCAACCACAGAGGAAGTACTTAGCATTGATTATGTTGATGTGGTTTTAGGTGATCCTCGGGTGGTTTTATTACCGATTTTAACGGCATATCTATTGCGCATATTGGTTACTTGGCGATGGCTAGACTTAGTAAAAGGAAAAGCATTGAGTCGATACTTAAAACAGCATCTGAATATTTTTTTGCCAGTAGTTATTTGTTTTATGGTTATATTGATGCTTGTTACCGAAGCATCTGCCTTACTTAGTTGGTTTTTTCGCCACTAATTGATACTTTGCAAACCGCTAGTATTGGGATCCAATTGTTTATCCGTATTTTATTAACCCATGTGCTCTGGAGCTTCGGTGTGCACGGTGATAATGCATATCTACTATTAATTGGTGTCGATAATGGCTTGACTGAGGTTGTACCTAATCTAACCGCGAGTCAATTTATGGATTTGTTTATTCTTTACGGTGGCAGCGGGGCGACGTTATCGCTCATTATTGCTATTTTCATTAGTTCTAAAGACAGTGCAACACGCCATATTGTTAAGATTGCAACGCCCTTTGCATTTTTCAATATCAATGAAATATTGATTTATGGTTTACCTATTATTTTTAACCCTAGATTATTATTGCCATTTATACTCTCGCCCATAGTGAATTTTATATTAGCCTATAGCGCCATCAGTATAGGTATTCTAGAATTTGATGCTCATAGCTTTCCTTGGATAACACCTCCATTTATTAATGCTTATATGGCGAGTGGGCATTTTAGTTCTGTGTTATTTCAATGTTTTTTGATAGCTATCGGTGTGTTGATTTATCTACCATTTGTACAGCGATTTTCTTTAATGAGTGAACACTATGAGTTCGATCGTGAGCTTATAAAAAGGATTCAATTTCAAGCAGATATTGAGCTGATGAATGAAACACATTATCTAAAAAAACAGTCAGAGTCTTTAAAGGCTGAAATTAATTTAGAGAAAACCATCAAAGAGGTGTTAGCCGGTGAATTGCAGCTTCACTATCAACCTAAGATTGCTTTAATTGATGGTAAAGTGGTTGGATTTGAGGCGCTAATTCGTCTTCGGGATGAGTATGGGGCCTTAAAAGGCCCTTATTTTATTGATGCGTTTCAACGTGCGGGCTATTCCCACATTATTGATCGTTTTGTAATTAATACCGTTGCAGAAGATCTTGCTCGTTGGGCATTAGAGGGCTTTTTTCCTAAGGTCAGTATCAATATTGACCCAAATAACATCACCGATAGTCAATTATTAGCGATTATGAATGATAGATTAGGTAGTGTTGCTCATCAGGTCGAAATTGAGATGTTAGAATCGGCATTCATGTTGGATATAAGCCGCATTGATAGCAGTATCAAACAGCTTAAGCAGTGTGGTTTCCGTTTTTGGTTGGATGATTTTGGTACTGGGTTTTCGAGTTTAAGTCTACTGAGTCGAATCAATGTCGATGGTATTAAGCTAGATCGCAGTATTCTCGCCAATGCCAGTGAGCCTAAAGGTCGTACTTTATATCTGCAAATTTGCAAGCTTTGTAGTAGTTTAGGTTTTAGCTTGACAGCTGAGGGGGTTGAAACCCGTGTTGAAGCCGAGTTTGTAAAAGAAGCTGGTGTTGCTTATGTGCAAGGTTGGTTATATGCCAAGGCAATGCCAGGACCCGATGCTAAAGCCTTTTGGTTGGAGATAAATGGTGAGTAAATCCTTGGTCAATATCTTGTTGGCTAACTATGCCCAGACTAGTTTATCGGCGTGGGACAACCTGCGCGTATTATTATCCGAGTGTGCCTTGCTGCAATGTGAGGCCCGAGGATTTGAAGTCGATTGCGACGATAGTCGCCCCCATTATTGGTTACAGATTGAAGATTGTTGGCTCGATTGCGGCCGCACCAATGCTTACAGTGCGGCTATAGTATGTTTAACGCCCGAGGTCGTTCAAGGTGCAAGGATAATTGGCGAACAAGAGTGTGCACTGTTATCCGCCGCGCAGATAAATCTGCTGTGTATGCAAAACGCCCATTTTGACCATTGTTAATCTGGATCACAGGATTAACCATTTCCCCGTCGGGTAATTTCCTTGATAGCCAAAAGGAAGCCGTCCCTGCAAGTACCAGGCTAAACGTTCTTGTGTGAAGTCGCATAGCGTGACTTCGGCTAACAATAAGGTGGCTAAGGTTTCGGCATCATCTGCGACTAGTGCGCAAATCTCGGCAACGGGCATTATTTTCCACGTTTCCAGATAGGCGGTTTTCGCTATTTGAGCGACGATTTCGCTAGAGACTTGGGGCTTTAATCTGTCGGCTTGTTGATGGTCGCTAACACATAAGCTTTCATAGGGTTCAGTGTAGGGCGGTTCGAAAAAACGGTCGGGATCCCTTTCAAGGCAAGTGGCTATGTCTTCTAGGCTACCTAAGGTGTTGGCCATGGGCTCGTAATGGCCCACTTTGTTCGCCCAAGAACAGGATTGGAGTTGTGCGATTAACGGCTTCATTGAGTCTCTGTCTTTTGCATAGAGTAAAAGCCATCTTGCTGAGAGGAATGGAGTTAGGCAATACATCCTAAGCATAAAAAAACCGCCATTAGGCGGTTTTTTCTTGTAAAAGCATGAGCTTAATGTAGATTACAGACCTGCATCGGCGCGCAGTGCGTCAGCTTTATCCGTCGCTTCCCATGGGAACTCGCTGCGGCCAAAGTGACCATAAGCGGCTGTCGCTTGGTAAATTGGACGAGCTAAGTTCAACATCTCAGTCAGGCCGTATGGACGCAGGTCGAAGTGTTGACGGACTAACTTGATTAAGACTTCTTCAGATACTTTACCCGTACCGAAAGTCTCAACACTGATAGAAGTCGGTTCAGCTACACCGATAGCGTAAGACACTTGGATCTCACAACGGTCTGCCAGACCCGCTGCTACGATGTTTTTCGCAACGTAACGGGCAGCGTAAGCAGCACTACGGTCAACTTTTGATGGGTCTTTACCAGAGAATGCACCACCACCGTGACGCGCCATACCACCGTAGGTATCCACGATGATCTTACGACCGGTTAAACCACAGTCACCCATAGGACCACCGATCACGAAACGGCCAGTTGGGTTAATGAAGTATTTAGTGTCCTTGCTCAGCCATTGTGCTGGCAGAACTGGTTTGATGATGGTTTCCATCACGCCTTCAATCAAATCCGCTTGAGCGATATCAGGGCTGTGTTGGGTAGACAATACGATCGCATCAATACCAACAATCTTGTTGTCTTCGTAGGCGAAGGTCACTTGGCTTTTCGCATCTGGGCGTAACCATGGCAGGGTGCCATTTTTACGCACTTCTGATTGACGCTTCACTAATGCGTGGGCATAAGTAATAGGTGCTGGCATCAGAATGTCAGTCTCGTTGCTGGCATAACCAAACATTAAACCTTGGTCGCCGGCACCTTGCTCTTTTGGATCTGCGCGGTCAACACCCTGGTTGATGTCCGGTGACTGTTTACCAATCGCGTTTAATACGGCGCAAGAATCGGCATCGAAGCCCATATCTGAATGGATATAACCAATTTCACGAACCGTTTTTCGGGTAAGCTCTTCAATATCAACCCAGGCAGAGGTGGTCACTTCGCCACCTACTAATACCATGCCAGTTTTGACATATGTTTCGCACGCAACGCGCGCTTTAGGATCTTGGGCCAGAATCGCGTCTAGCACAGCATCAGAAATCTGATCTGCAATCTTATCGGGATGACCTTCTGAGACCGACTCAGAAGTAAACAAGTGCTTTGCCATAGTAGGAAAATCTCGTCGTTAGCAATCAAACGTGTAGAAGCATCTACATCTAGACGGCTATTTTAGTGGAAATTCATCGCCATGACACCCCCAAAGCTAAATATTTCTGTACTTAGTGAGGTAAATCTCAGCTTTAAAATTTGAACTAAAAAGCGTTTAAGTTAATTAACTTTTTGAAAATTATAATTAAAAACTATAATCACTCTCTGCAAACCGTTGGGTAAACTTGGAATCGTTGCTGTTTTCCCATCACGGACTCTTTAAGGTTAATGACACTGAGTGATTGTCATTGCGAGTTTAGTACGATGTTTTGGCTTGAATAGTTCATCTTTAAGCTATTTTTTTATCGTAAAAAGTCCCATTGGGAGTGCGAAGACAAGATTGTGGTGAATTTTCGTTTGCGTCGCTTCGCTATGTAGGGGAAAATATGCATCCAAATTGCCCGCTAGACCCCCACAAATTAAGCAGGAGAGAGCATGCCTTCCCGTAAAGTACTCGCCAACGCAATCCGTGCGTTAAGTATGGATGCAGTTCAAAAAGCAAACTCAGGCCACCCTGGCGCCCCAATGGGCATGGCAGATATTGCGCAAGTGCTGTGGAATGATTTCCTTAAGCACAATCCGAACAATCCGAAATGGGTAGATAGAGATCGTTTTATCCTCTCTAACGGTCATGGCTCTATGCTGATCTACTCTTTATTACACCTCACGGGCTACGATCTGCCAATGGATGAGCTGAAGCAATTCCGCCAGTTACATTCTAAAACCCCAGGTCACCCAGAATATGGTTACACCCCAGGTGTTGAAACCACCACGGGTCCATTAGGTGCGGGGATCAGCAACGCTGTGGGTATGGCGATTGCAGAAAAAACCTTAGCGGCACAGTTTAACCGTGAAGGTCACGAGATTGTTGACCACTACACATACTGCTTCCTCGGCGATGGCTGCTTGATGGAAGGTATTTCCCACGAAGCGTGTTCTCTGGCTGGTACCTTAGGCCTAGGCAAACTGATCGCATTTTGGGATGACAACGGCATCTCTATCGACGGTCATGTTGAAGGCTGGTTTACCGATGACACGCCAAAACGTTTCGAATCATACGGCTGGCATGTGATTGCTAACGTAGATGGTCACGATAGCGATGCGATTCGCGCGGCTATCGAAGCGGCTAAAGCGGTCACCGACAAACCAACCATGATCTGCTGCAAAACCATTATCGGTTTTGGTTCGCCAAACAAATCTGGCAGCCACGATTGCCACGGCGCGCCATTAGGTGATGCGGAAATCGCCGCGGCCCGTGAATTCTTAGGCTGGCCACATGCGCCATTCGAAATTCCTGCCGACGTATACGCTGGTTGGGATGCTAAAGAAGTGGGAGCAGCCCGTGAAGCGGCATGGAACGATAAGTTTGCCGCTTACGCGAAAGCTTACCCAGAACTGGCTGCTGAATACGAGCGCCGTGTACTGAAAGGTGAATTACCAGCCGATTTCGAAGCCAAAGCACAAGCCTTTATCCAAGAATGCCAAGCCAAAGGCGAAGGTATTGCGAGCCGTAAAGCGTCACAAAACGCGATTGCAGCCTTTGGCGCTATGCTGCCTGAACTGTTAGGCGGCTCAGCAGACTTAGCGGGTTCTAACCTCACCTTGTGGGCAGGTTCTAAAGGGATTCAAGACGATCCAGCGGGTAACTACGTGTACTACGGTGTGCGTGAATTCGGTATGAGCGGCATCATGAACGGTGTGTCTCTGCACGGTGGTTTCATCAACTACGGCGCGACTTTCATGATGTTCATGGAATACGCACGCAACGCTGTACGTATGTCTGCACTGATGGGAATTCAAAACATCTTCGTTTACACCCATGACTCTATCGGTCAAGGTGAAGACGGCCCAACTCACCAACCCGTTGAGCAATTAGCTAACCTGCGTATGACGCCAAACATGGCGGTATGGCGCCCATGTGACGCGGCTGAAACCGCAGTAGCGTGGAAAGCGGCTATCGAACGTCGCCATGCTCCAACATCACTGATCTTCAGCCGTCAAAACCTGAAGGCTCAAGCACGTACTGCTGAGCAATTAGCCAATGTGGCAAAAGGCGCTTACGTACTGCAAGACTGCGCGGGTACACCTGAGTACATTCTGATCGCTACTGGTAGTGAAGTGCAATTGGCGGTAGAAGCTGCTGCGGCCCTGACTGAACAAGGCAAACAAGTTCGCGTGGTATCTATGCCATCAAACACTGAGTTTGATAAGCAAGATGCTGCTTACAAAGAATCTGTACTGCCAAAAGCCGTAACTAAACGTATTGCTATCGAAGCGGCCCATACTGACTTCTGGTACAAGTATGTTGGTTTCGAAGGCACAGTTGTGGGCATGACTACTTTTGGTGAGTCTGCGCCAGGCAACGTGCTGCTGAAGCACTTCGGTTTCACCGTTGAAAATGTGCTGAACGCTGCAAAATCACTAGGCTAATTGTTTAGGTGATGGGATTACCGACAAAAGGTTAAACTTTTGAAAGGTTAATCTGTATAATGCGGCCTGCAATTGTTTGCAGGCCGTTTTTGTATATGCAGTATTGTTAAGAGGAAATAAAGACCTCAATGATCCGAGTCGCAATCAATGGTTATGGTCGTATTGGCCGCTCAATCCTTCGTGCTTTATATGAGTCCGGAAAACGCCAGCAAATCCAAATTGTCGCAATCAATGAGTTGGCTAAGCCTGAAGCCATTGTCCATTTGACCCAGTACGATACTACCCACGGTCGATTTCAGCCCAGAGTCAAATTAGTCGATGATCAGATGCTGATCGGCGATGACGCCATCAAAATTCTCCATGAACCTGATCCAGCCAAGCTACCTTGGCGCGAGATGGACATCGATATCGTCTATGAAGCGACAGGTGCCATTTTAGATCGACAAAGCTGCGAGGCCCATATCCACGCGGGTGCCAAACAAGTCTTAATCAGTCATCCTTCATCGGCCGATGTCGACGGCACAATCGTTTACGGTGTGAATCAAGAATTACTGCGCGCCGAGCATACAGTGGTCTCCAATGCCTCTTGTACCACCAACTGTATCGTGCCTGTGATTGATGTACTGGATAAACACTTTGGTGTGAAAAGCGGCGCGATTACCACCATTCATTCGGCGATGAACGATCAGCAAGTGATTGATGCCTATCATGATGACTTACGCCGCACCCGAGCTGCGGGTCAGTCAATTATCCCTGTTGATACTAAACTTGCCCGTGGTATTGAGCGGATTTTGCCGCACATGAAGGACAAATTTGAGGCGATTTCGGTGCGAGTGCCGACGATTAACGTTACCGCTATCGATCTTTCGGTAACATTAGATAAAACAGTGGATATTGCGACCGTCAATCAAGTGTTAGAATTGGCCGCCAATGGACGATTTAACGGCATCTTAGGCTATACTGACGAGCCGCTGGTATCCTGTGATTTTAACCATGATCCGCGCTCCAGTATTGTCGATGGCACCCAGACTCGGGTGAGCGCAGGGCAGTTGGTTAAACTGTTGCTGTGGTGCGATAACGAGTGGGGCTTTGCCAATCGCATGTTAGATACCAGTTTAGCGATGATTGCAGCTAAACAAAGCTGAAGATAAGAATTGATACCAATGGGTTAAAGCGTAGTGGCCAATTCGACGGGATGTCGAGTGCCGAATCGCCATCTACACTAACCGATTGATGAAAAACCAGTTTGTTTTTTGATTATAAAAGGAAGCGTTACCATGGCAATTATCAATATGTCAGATTTAGATCTCCAAGGTAAGCGAGTGCTTATTCGTGAAGATCTCAATGTGCCTGTCAGCAACGGCGTCGTCACCAGTGATGCACGTCTGCGTGCCTCACTCCCCACTATCGAGTTAGCCCTTGCCAAAGGTGCAGCGGTGATGGTGATGTCTCACTTAGGTCGTCCAACCGAAGGTGAGTACAACAGTGAATTCTCCATGCAACCTGTAGTCGATTACTTGGCCAAAGCCCTGTCTTGCACCGTCCGTTTAGCGACCGACTATTTAGACGGCGTTGAAGTTGCGGTAGGCGAAGTGGTTGTGTTTGAAAACGTTCGCTTTAACAAAGGCGAGAAGAAAAACGATGAAGCGCTGTCAAAGAAAATGGCAGCCTTATGTGATGTGTATGTGATGGATGCTTTTGGCACGGCTCACCGCGCAGAAGCCTCAACGAATGGTGTTGGTTTACACGCCCCTATCGCCTGTGCTGGTCCATTACTGGCCCAAGAGTTAGATGCTTTAGGTAAGGCGTTAGATAATCCTGCTCGTCCATTAGTTGCGATTGTTGGTGGCTCTAAAGTGTCAACTAAGCTGACCGTATTAGAAAGTTTATCCGGCATTGTGGATCAATTAGTGGTTGGCGGTGGTATCGCCAACACCTTTATCGCTGCGGCGGGCCACAACGTGGGTAAATCCTTATACGAAGCGGATTTAATTGATGAAGCTAAGCGCTTAGTGGCGAACGCCCAAAGCCGCGGTGGCGATATTCCTGTGCCTACCGATGTGGTTGTGGCGGGTGAGTTTAGTCCAACGGCTGCTGCGACCTTAAAAGCAGTGAGTGAGGTTGGCGATAGCGACATGATTTTCGACATCGGTCCCGACAGCGCCGAAGCGTTAGCGAAAATCATTGAGTCTGCTGGCACTATCGTATGGAACGGTCCTGTGGGCGTGTTCGAATTCGACCAATTCGGTGAAGGCACTAAGCGTATCGCGCAAGCTATCGCTGATTCTAAAGCCTTCTCTATCGCTGGCGGTGGTGACACCTTAGCGGCGGTCGATAAATACGGTATCGCCGATAAAGTCTCTTACATCTCTACTGGTGGTGGTGCTTTCCTCGAGTTCCTCGAAGGTAAAGAGTTACCCGCTGTAGCTATGTTGAAAAAACGCGGTGCCTAACATTGAGTTAGGTATTGCGCTGTCGCGGCACTGCGCCGCGACAGCACAAAAAATGATAAAAAATTATAAAAAAAACCGCTCCTTCTCTAAAGGGATTTACACATCACTAGAGCGATTGAGCATAAAAATCCATCCAAACGATAGCGACCTCGGTGACCCAGCGTTAATGTGAAGTCACCCTATTATTGGAGTTAAAAAAATGGCGTTAATTTCCCTACGACAACTACTCGATCACGCGGCAGAACATGGATACGGTGTGCCAGCGTTCAACGTAAACAACCTTGAGCAAATGCGCGCCATCATGCAGGCCGCAGAAGCCACCGACAGCCCTGTTATCGTGCAAGCCTCTGCGGGTGCGCGTAAATATGCGCGTCCACAATTCTTAAAATACCTGATGACGGCTGCACTTGAGCAGTATCCCGATATCCCAGTTTGTATCCACCAAGACCATGGTACTGACCCTGATATTTGTCAGCGTTCTATCCAATTAGGTATGTCATCAGTAATGATGGACGGCTCATTAATGGCCGACGGTAAAACCCCAGCGTCTTACGAGTACAACGTTGATGTGACTCGCAGAACTGTTGCATTCGCCCACGCGTGTGGTGTGTCTGTCGAGGGCGAAATCGGTTGTTTAGGCAGCTTAGAAACCGGTACTGCCGGTGAAGAAGACGGTGTGGGCGCTGAAGGCGTATTAAGCCACGACCAACTGCTGACCAGCCCAGAAGAAGCGGCACGCTTCGTTGCTGATACCCATGTTGACGCGCTAGCGATTGCAATTGGTACCAGCCACGGCGCATACAAGTTCAGCCGTAAACCAACGGGTGATGTACTGCGTATCGACCGCATCAAAGAAATCCATGCCCGCATTCCTAACACTCACTTAGTGATGCATGGATCTTCTTCTGTGCCGCAAGAATGGCTTAAGATCATCAACCAATACGGTGGTCAAATTCCTGAAACTTACGGCGTGCCATTAGAAGAAATCGTTGAAGGTATCAAACACGGCGTGCGTAAAGTGAACATCGATACCGACTTGCGCTTAGCGTCTACTGGTGCGGTACGTAAATACTTGGCCGAACACCCAAGCGAGTTCGACCCACGTAAGTTCCTGAAAGCCTCTATGGAAGCGATGGCAGACATCTGTACCGTTCGCTACGAGGCCTTTGGTTGTGCGGGTCAAGCCTCTAAGATTAAGCCTTTGTCTTTACAAGCAATGTACAAAGCGTATCAATCAGGTGCTTTAGACCCTAAGATCAACCTGTAAGCCTTAAATCACTTTTCAAAGCCCGCTGATTAGCGGGCTTTTTTATGCAAAAAATCGATGAATTTTTATTTTTCAATCGTAAATGTTAGTATTACGCAGATTTTTAGGGGATTAAACGGAACAGGAACGGATAAACATGAAGAAAGTACTGACCGCTGCACTATTGATGACGGCGCCATTTATGGCGAATGCGGGAGCCGATTTTGTTAAAGGCGATAAAACATTCGCGGGCGAAGCCGAGCTAGGTGCAACCTTAACCACAGGCAACACAGATACCTCATCTTACAAAGGTCGCTTAAACTTCAAACACGAATTAGGTGATTGGGAAAACCAATATCTTTTAGAAGGTTTATATAAAGAGGATACTGGCGAGGTTACGGCTAAGCGCTATTTAGCGGGGGCACAAGGCAACTATAAGATGACTGACCGCAGCTATCTATTTGCTAACGCTAACTACGAAGTTGACCCTTTTACCGGTTATGACTACACAGTATCTGGCGCGACGGGTTATGGTCATAGGCTCTATGACACCAGCAAGACTTTCTTAGATGTTGAAATCGGTCCCGGTTATATCTATCAACGCCTCGATTCAGAGCAAGCTCTGTTAGAGGGCACAGATTCCAATGACAGTGTGGTTGCCCACGGTGTGATTAACTTCGAAACTGAAATCACAGAAACCTCAAAATTCCAACAGCGTTTTGTCGCCGACTATGGTGATAAATTAGATGCGCGTTCGGAAACCTCACTCACTGCGAATATTATTGGCGCCTTGGCAATGAAGTTTGCCATTATCGTGCGTTATAACAGCGAGCCGCTGGACAATAAAAAGAGCACCGATACCGAAACCAATATGACCTTGCTCTATTCGTTCTAATCAATGTGATTGATATCAACATAAAAGCACCGAGAGGTGCTTTTTTATTGGCTGTTTTTAGACTAACTTGAAACAAAGTTAGTTAAATCTTTATTAGTTTCGCCTGTAGTTATACAAAAATTAATGTTGTAAGTGCCTTTGGTTATCGGGAAATACATAGAAAGTTGCGTTTTATCAAAATTTACAGAACCCGAGCTATGGTAATTTGCGAACTGATTTCCCTTGCAGAGATGAATTTAGATGAAATTACAGCGGTGGTTTAGAAACAGTGGAATGGCATTATTTAGCCTATTCTGTGTTGCAATATTGAGCGGATTCTCACCAGCAGTTTGGGCAATGACCGAAGGAACAGAACGGCTCGATTTAACCGCTGCATCAGTGGGGTATATTGCCGTATGCGTCTTCGTGCTTGCCTATATTTTGGTGATGGCCGAAGAGGCGCTGCACCTGCGTAAATCCAAACCCGTATTGGTCGCAGCTGGCATTATTTGGGGCATGATAGGTTTTGTGTATGTGCAAAATGGTATGTCAGAGGTCTCTGAAGCAGCCTTTAAGCATAATTTATTGGAATATGCCGAGTTATTACTCTTCCTATTGGTGGCGATGACCTATATCAATGCCATGGAAGAACGAAATTTATTCGATGCCATTCGCGGTTGGTTAGTGGGACGTGGTTTTAGC
>NZ_AKZL01000055.1:0-30070 GCF_000282755.1 Shewanella sp. POL2 | reverse complement strand
ATTGGCTGCGATTTAATCACTTCATTCGCAACGGTGTTCAAGGGAGACTAGCGTGAGCCTCCCAAGGTTTCACGCTTAGGCTTTGTTAACACTGGCAATCCATTGATCGACTTGCTCTTCCAGCACATCCAAAGGCAGCGCGCCATTTGCCAAGACTAAAGTATGGAAATCCCGGATATCAAACTTATCACCCAGTTGTTTTTCCGCCTTGTGTCTCAGTTCGAGTAACTTAATCATCCCAACTTTATAGGCTGTGGCTTGCGATGGCATAACGATATGACGCTCCACCATTTTCTTCGCATCGGATTTTGCGTTAGGGGTATTATCGACGTAATAAGCAATCCCTTGTTCGCGGGTCCATTGCTTAGCGTGGATCCCGGTATCGACCACTAAACGGCAAGCTCGCCATAACTCCATCGCCAGTCGACCAAAATCGGAGTATGGATCGGCATATAAGCCCATTTCTTTCGGGAAAGACTCACTGTAGAGCCCCCAACCTTCGATATAGGCGGTATAGCCACCGAACTTACGGAACTTAGGAATATCCTTTAGCTCCTGGGAGATTGCGATTTGCATATGGTGGCCTGGGATCCCTTCGTGGTAAGCCAGTGCTTCCATCTGGTATTTAGGCATGGCCTTCATATCGTAGAGGTTGGCATAGTAGCTGCCAGGGCGAGAGCCATCGGGCGCAGGTTGTTCATAGAAGGCTTTACCCGCGGATTTTTCCCTAAAGGCTTCAACCTGTTTGACTATCATGGCAGCCTTTGGCTTGACCTTAAAGACTTCATCCAAGCGTGAGCGCATATTATCGATAAGCTTGGTTGCATCGGCTAAATATGCCGCCTTGCCTTCGGCGGTATTTGGATAATAGAACTGTGGATCATCGCGCATAAAGGTGAAGAACTCTTGTAAGGTGCCGTTAAAATTCACCTTTTTCATAATGGCGCGCATTTCATTATGGATGCGTTCCACTTCGGCAAGACCAAGTTGATGGATTTCATCCGCTGTCATGTGGGTAGTGGTCGTGCGTGCAAGGGCATTGTTATAAAACGCCTCGCCGTCGGGGAGTTTCCAAACCCCATCGCGGGTATCGGCCTTGGCTTCTAAGGTTTTGATATAGGCGATAAGCGTCTTGTATGCGGGCTCAACTTGCGAGACTAGTGCTTTTTCAGCATCGGCAATAAGTTGGGCTTTTTCTGCTTCGGAGATGCTGAGTGCATTCACTTTTTTGCGAAAATCCGCCAACAGTGCACTGTCTTCGCCTTTATCGAAGGGGGCGCCTTTAATGATGTTTTGGCTGTCAGAAATCACGTAACCGAACACAAATTTAGGCGCAATAATACCTTTATCTGCACGAATCTCTAGCGCCTGTTGCAGTTGGCTTAAGCGTTTGGGCACGCCATTTAAGCGGCTGATATAGGCCTTTGCATCGCTGACATCGGTGATCTGGTGTTGATTAATCAGGAAGGAGGCGATCATCGAGTGGCCACCATGCATCTGATTTACTGGGTAGTTATGGTAACGCCACTGATAGTCTTTAATTTCGTTATTCAGGTTTTGGGTGAGTAATGTCAGGCTTAGGCGAGTTTGTGGGTCAAGCTTACTCGCATCCAGTTGATTCACTTCGGCCAGTTGTTTCTTAGTGCGCGCCAATTCACGGGCATCCGCCTCGTCGCCAATGTCATCCCACTTATCATAGTCCTGCTTAATGCCCATATAGGTTTGCGCAATTGGGCTTGCCATGATGTTTTCCATGAAGATGGCTTCAAACAAGGCGTTGGCTTTTTCTGACTCGCTTTGGGCTGCAACACTGGTACTGGTTACATTATGTGAGTCATTTAAGCTGGGCACTGCATAGGAAGGCAGTGCAAGCAGGGCGGAGAGAGTAAATGCGACTAAGCTGATGTTCGTTTTTATTGGCATGATCAGGCTTCCTTAACAATGTTCAGGCAATTCTAAAGAAGCAGGGGGAAAATGTATGAATATAAATGTTAGAAAATGTGTTAGCCATAAAAGATGCTTCATCGAGAAACCTAGGCTAACACATTATTTATACGGGAAATTTAATCAGTGAATTAACAAAATTGCGTCAGTAAATCATTCACAAACATGTGACCTTTACTGGTTAATTGCCAATGTTCAGCCGATTCGGTGAGTAAACCCCGTTGTTTGGCCTTTTCCATCCCATCCTTTAAGGTGTCTCGGTGTAAACCGGTTCTGTCTTCAAACTCTTGTTTAGGGATTGGCGTCATTAGGCGCAGACGATTCATCAAGTATTCGAGGGCGCGATCTTCTTGAGCGACTTCAGTTTGTTCGAAGGTATAGTTGCTGGCCGCTAAATAACCTTTAGGGTGTTTAATTTTGACCGTACGAATGATGCGATTTTCTTCAGGTAAGGTCACTTTGCCATGGGCACCGCAGCCTATACCTAAATAATCGCCGAACTGCCAATAGTTAAGGTTATGCCGGCACTGATAGCCAGGTTTGGCATAGGCCGAGATTTCATACTGCTCATAACCGAGTGCCGCTAACTTTTGTTGCCCTTGTTCGTAGATCTGCCAGAGATCTTCATCGTCGGGCAGTTGCGGTGGCTTGGAGTGAAACAGGGTATTGGGCTCAATCGTCAATTGATACCAAGACAAATGCGGAGGATTGAGTGCGGCTGCGGTATCGATATCTGCCATGGCTTCGGTGAAACTTTGATTCGGAAGTCCATGCATCAAATCCAAATTAAAACTTAAATAACCCGCTTGGCTGGCTTTTTGGGCGGCGGTTTGGGCTTCGTTTTGATCGTGAATTCGCCCCAGCAGATTAAGCTTATCCTTAGAAAAGCTTTGTACCCCAATCGATAACCGAGTGACCCCAGCGGCGCGGTAGGCACTAAAGTCATCGTGCTCTAGGGTACCAGGGTTGGCCTCCATGGTGATTTCAATATCGTCACTAAAGGGAATTAGCGAGTTGGCGCCATCCAATATCCGTTTGATTTGATTGGCATCAAATAGAGACGGTGTTCCACCACCAATAAAAATAGTGTGTAGCTTACGGCCCTGTACTAAGTGCAAGTCTTGGCGTAAGTCCGCTAGCAGCGCATCCACATAGGCCTGCTGGGGTAATTCGCCATTTTGCCCATGGGAGTTAAAGTCACAGTAAGGACATTTTTGTACACACCAAGGGATATGGATGTATAAGCTCAATGGCGGCAGGGTTAACTCAGGTGGCACGGTTACTGACATTATTGGGCGTTCCCGTCGGTAAATACGCCTTTTTCCTGCATGGCAGCAATCAGTTGCACTAACGCTTTACCACGGTGACTCAAGGCATTTTTCTCGTCACTGCTCATTTGGGCTGCGCTGCAATCATGGTGTTCTGGAATAAAAATCGGATCGTAACCATGGCCGTTGTCACCCCGTTGTACGAAATCGATTTGGCCTTCCCACGCGGCTTGGCAAATGATGGGCGTTGGGTCTTTCGCATGGCGCATATAGACTAAAACGCATTGGAATCTGGCCGTACGCGGCGCAGGATTATCCTTTAATGTGTCTAAGAGTTTTAACACATTGTCTTGATCCTTGGCATTCTCCCCCGCATAGCGCGCAGAGTAGATGCCCGGTGCACCTTGGAGTAAATCGACTTCTAATCCCGAGTCATCGGCAATGGCGGCAAGTCCAGTAATTTGTGCCGCATGTCTGGCTTTGATAATGGCGTTTTCGACAAAGGTGGTGCCCGTTTCGGCCACTTCGCTAACGTTAAATTGGCTTTGTGGCAGCACTTTTACGCCGTAGGCGGCGAGCATTTGATCGAATTCGGCAAGTTTACCTTTATTGCCACTGGCGAGGACGATTTGTTGCATGGGGTACCTATTTCATTGAGCGATGTTTACGGCGGCAATGATACCCAAGCTGAGCGGTAAAGGACAGAAAAAGGCAGGACGATAATTGGTATCGTCCTGCCTGTGAGGCTGAGATTATTCGACGTAGAACTTTTGTTTAAACTGTAGGTTAGTATTCAGCTGGTTCCTATACTTGATGGCGATGTTGAAATTGATTTCTTGATCGTCGCGGTAAGGCACTTCTGCGATGTAGTAAATAGCCTCACCTTCACGGATTTCTCTAAATTTCAGATCGATACGCGCATCGAGTAGGTTATTGGCCACGCCGGTGATTTCAACGGGCACTGCGGGAGAGCCTGCTTCACTTGTATCTAATACAGCAATGTTAATGATGCCTCTGTAGCTACTACGTTCGATGCCATAGGTTTTCGCAATACTGGGTGTTAAAAAGGTGCTGCCCAGCGCCATGTAATGAATATCGAAATTACCGACAGTTTCTTTTTGCTCGGCATTAGCTGCGCCACACAGGCTTGCGGTTAAGGCGAGCATAATAAGGAGATTACGTAACATGATGTTGTACCTTAGTATGAGGGATTGCTTGATTATATGTCTCTGAACTTAGACTTCCAACGCTGTGTTTATTCGAGCAGGGTCGCGATTTCTGCGGGGACGTTTTTGGGGGCACTGATGCGTACCTGTTTATGGCGTCCTAATTCGCCCTTAAGGATGTGAACATCACTTTTAGGGACTTTAAAGGCTTTGGCTAAATATTTACTTAAATGAGCATTGGCTTTGCCATCAATTGGCGGGGCGGTAATGGCAACCTTTAACTCATCACCGTGTAGCCCGACTATCTGATCGCGACTCGCTTTAGGTTGAATATACAAATTAAGCAGCAAGTCGCCTTGCTGCATTATGACTGCGCTCATTAAATCACGGCCCAAAATGGTACGTATTGCGCCAACAGCATGTTGATAAAGTTCATGCCGATAATCACCAACATTACCGACAGATCTAAGCCACCAATTGGCGGAATGATGCGGCGCACTGGGGCCAAAATGGGCTCTGTTAGTTGTCCCATGATCATCACAATCGGGTTATAGCCTTGATTGAACCAGCTTAAGATGGCGCGAATGATCAGCATCCAAAAGAGTAAAATGCCCGCCTGTTTGATGACAGTGACAAGTGCAAATACAAAGAACAGCACTAAATCAATACCGCCGCCAGCGATAAGGCTTAACAGCAGCACTTTAACCATCACAACTAATAGGGCGAGCACAAAAGAAGAGGTATCGAATCTTCCCATTGAAGGAATTAATCGACGCATAGGTGCGATCAACGGGTGTGTGGCTTTGACCACAAATTGACTGAAGGGATTATAAAAATCGGCACGGGCCAAGGGGAGCCAGATCCGTAATATCACCACCATCAAATACAAATCGAAGAGTGTGCTGATCAAAAAGGTTAATGCATTCATCGAGATTTCTGCCTATATGAGTCCGATTAAAAACGCCCGCGTTAAAAGTTAGCAAGTCACCCAGCAACTGCTGGATCAAAAAGTATTGGCCATTTCTTCTGCACGTTTGATGCAGTTTTCCATTGCATTTTTGACCACACTACGAAGATCCGCCGCTTCGAATGTGGCGATAGCTTGCGCCGTTGTGCCGCCCTTAGAGGTGACATTCTCCCGTAAATTACCCAGCGTAAGCTCAGGATTTTGCTTTGCCATCATAGCAGCACCGAGGGCTGCTTGCTGTACTAAGCTTCTGGCTTTGGCTTCATCCATACCCATTTGCTTGCCTGCATCAATCATAGACTCCATGAGCAGGAAGAAATAGGCAGGTGAGCTACCAGCAAGGGCAATAACTTGATTAATCTCAGATTCCTCATTCACCCACACAATTTCACCACCGCTAGACATCAAGCGCTCGGCAATGGCTTGTTGGGCATCAGAGAGGGGCTGCGGCGCGTAGAGACCTGTCATACCGACACCGATTTGCATTGGCGTGTTTGGCATAGTACGAACCAGCGTGATGGGTTGAGCCAGATATTCGCTATAGCGGCTTGCTTTGATGCCCGCTGCAATGGTAATCACAAGCTTGTTAGACATATCAATGCCTTGCAGTGCTTGGCAGACTTGTTCCATCAACTGCGGTTTAACGGATAATACGATGACATCGGCATCTTGGGCGGCGCTAACATTGTCTTGGGATACACGCACACCAAAGTCGGCGGCGAGGGCATCGAGTTTACCTTGGCTAGGATTGGTGGCTTGCACTAGCGCAGCAGGGTAGCCGCTGCGAATTAAGCCGCTGATAATACTACGGGTCATATTGCCCGCACCGATAAAGCAGATTTTTTGTTGACTCATGTGTACCCCATAATGTCTGGCCTAGGCTGAGTGGATAACATTCAGCATTAATATCATTGAATTAGCGTTATTAGGCCGGATAAAAATTTCTATTTAATGTTCTCTAACAGTATTTGGGCTTTAGTCACTAAAAACAAGGCTAAAGCCGATTTTGCTGGCACACCTTTGGCTATCTCGGTGATTTCCCTTAGCGTCAATGATGACGGTTTAACCCGTACTGACTAATTGCTGGTGGTCTCTTTTGCACCGTAATCCCGTTCACCAAAGATGGCGCTGCCGATACGTACCATGGTTGAGCCGCACTCAATTGCGACGTCTAAATCATTGCTCATGCCCATGGAGAGAGTATCTACCTCGGGATAATGCTGCTTTAGCGTATCGAATAACTGCTTAAGCTCGCTGAGTTCGCGTGTCTGCTGCGCGATGTCATTGATGGCACTGGGAATTGCCATTAAGCCCCGCAGTTGTAAATGGGGTAATTGGCTGATGCTATCGGCCAGCGGCAGCATCTGCTCGGCATCGATACCGGATTTTGTATCTTCATCACTGATATTGATTTGAATACAGACATTTAACGGCGTAAGGTGCGCTGGGCGCTGCTCATTGAGGCGCTGGGCAATTTTCTCCCGCGAGAGGGTGTGCATCCAATCGAAATGTTGGGCGACTAAGGCGGTTTTATTGGATTGCAGTGGCCCAATAAAATGCCATTCAATATCAGGGTGCGTGCCCTTTAGCGCCTCAATTTTTGTCACACCTTCTTGAACATAGTTCTCGCCAAAGCAACGCTGGCCCGCATCATAGGCTGCTATAATATCTTCAATCGGTTTAGTCTTACTGACGGCAAGTAAGCGAATACTGTGAGGTAGGCGTGCGCATTTTTGCGCCGCTTGCGCGATCCTGCTCTGGGCGAGGGCGAGTCTGTCTGCTATTGTTGTCATGATGTAATTATCTGGTTGCAAGGATATCCCAAACTATGGAAATCACTGAGTTATTAGCCTTTAGTGTAAAACACAAAGCCTCGGATCTACACCTCTCTGCAGGGATATCTCCCATGATCCGTGTCGACGGTGAAGTGAGAAAAATTAACCTGCCCGCGCTCGATCATCAGGGTGTACACAGCCTTGTGTACGACATTATGAATGATAAACAGCGTAAGGACTTTGAAGAGCATTTAGAAATCGACTTTTCGTTCGAAGTCCCTAATTTAGCGCGTTTCCGTGTGAACGCTTTTAACCAATCCCGCGGCGCGGCGGCGGTATTTCGTACCATTCCTAGTGATATATTGTCACTTGAGCAGCTAGGTGCGCCTGAAATTTTTAAAAAAATCGCCAGTTTTCCCCGTGGCTTAGTGTTAGTCACTGGCCCTACTGGTTCGGGTAAGAGTACCACACTTGCGGCCATGGTGGATTACATCAATGAGAACCGCCACGACCATATCTTAACCATTGAAGATCCTATCGAATTCGTTCACCAGAATAAGCAATGTTTGATTAACCAACGGGAAGTGCATCGTCATACCCACAGCTTTAACGCGGCGCTACGTAGTGCACTGCGTGAAGACCCTGACGTTATCCTCGTCGGTGAGATGCGTGACCTTGAAACCATTCGTCTGGCGATGACGGCTGCCGAAACGGGCCACTTAGTTTTTGGTACCTTGCACACCACCTCGGCGGCTAAGACCATCGACCGTGTGGTTGACGTGTTCCCTGCCGGTGAAAAGGACATGGTGCGTACCATGTTGTCTGAATCATTACAGGCGGTTATTTCGCAAACTCTGATTAAGAAAATCGGTGGTGGCCGTGTGGCTGCCCACGAAATTATGATGGGAACGCCCGCCATCCGTAACCTTATCCGTGAAGATAAAGTGGCGCAGATGTACTCAGCTATTCAAACGGGGATGGCCCATGGCATGCAAACGCTTGAACAGTGTCTGCAAAACTTAGTCAACCGTGGTCTCATCACCCGTGAGGATGCCATGGCGAAGAGTTCAAATAAACAAGCGACATTTTAAGGATTTATGATGGATGTTCGTCCGTTTTTAAAAGTCATGGTAGAGCGTAAGGCCTCTGACTTGTTTATTACCGCAGGTTTTCCGCCGAGTGCCAAAATTGATGGTGAGTTACGCCCATTAGCCGAGAGTGCCTTCACGCCCGCGCAGTCTTTGGATTTTGTCGAGTCCGTGATGACCGAGGCACAAAAGAAGGAGTTTCACACGACTCGCGAGTGTAACTTTGCTTTTGCAGTGAAGGAGTTAGGTCGTTTTCGCGTGAGTGCATTCTGGCAGCGTGAATCTCCAGGATGCGTGATGCGCCGGATTGAGACCAAAATCCCTGAGGTGGAAGACTTAAAACTGCCACCGATTTTAAAAGATCTGGTGATGAGTAAACGTGGTCTTATCATCATGGTTGGGGGAACGGGAACCGGTAAGTCGACCTCCTTGGCGGCGTTAGTGGGTTATCGTAATGCCCATGCCCGTGGTCATATCCTCACCATCGAAGACCCGGTAGAATTTGTGCACGACCATCGCAAAAGCATCATCACTCAACGTGAAGTGGGGATAGATACAGAGTCCTTTGATGCGGCGCTGAAGAGTTCGCTGCGTCAGGCGCCCGATGTGATTTTGATTGGTGAGATCCGTACTCAAGAAACCATGGAGTTTGCGCTTTCCTTCGCCGAAACGGGTCACCTCTGTATGGCGACACTGCATGCTAACAATGCTAACCAAGCATTAGACCGGATTATGCACTTAGTGCCAGAGAGTAAACATCAACAGCTATTATTCGATTTGTCACTCAACCTGCGCGGTATTGTGGCGCAGCAGCTGGTGGCTAAAGTTGATGGCACAGGGCGCCGGGCGGCGATTGAAGTCTTGATCAATACGCCACGTGTCGCGAGTTTGATTGCTAAAAACGAGCTGCATTTGCTCAAAGAAACCATGGCCAAATCGAATGAGCAGGGCATGCAGACCTTTGACCAAGCACTGTTACAGCTCTATGTCGATGGGGAGATCAGTTATGCCGACGCGCTTCACCATGCTGACTCACCCAACGACTTGCGGTTAATGATTAAATTGCAAAATAAAGAACCCGCCAGTTCGAGCTTTATGGAAGGCGTGACCTTGGATATGGATTAATCCTATTTTGTCGTGTGTTAAAGCAGCTCGATTGAGCTGCTTTTTTATCAGCTAAAGCAATCGATAACTCCTTGTAGCTTTTATTTTTTTATTCAATATGATCTTTACCGTAGCAAGTGACGTAATAAGAATAAGTTCGCCTATCTTGGATCATTGAATAAGAAGGACATTATGATGAAACTCCCGCTATTTATCTTGACTAGCTCGATGAGCACCAGCGCTTTGGCGGCAACATGCCCAAGCTACCTTGATGTTGAAGTGCGTAAATTGCACTCAGAACAGAGCGTTAACTTATGTGAGCTCACTCAGGGTAAGCCTGTGCTGCTGGTCAATACCGCCAGTAATTGTGGTTATACGCCGCAATTTAAAGCCTTAGAAGCACTCTATCAACAATATAAAGATAAAGGGTTAGTGGTAATTGGTTTCCCTTCGGATGATTTTTTCCAAGAGGAGAATGATGAAAAAGACACGGCTAAGGTGTGCTACATCAACTATGGTGTCACCTTCACCATGCTCGCGACGTCTCCCGTCCGAGGTAGTGATGCTAACAGTGTATTCAAATACTTAGGCGATAAAGCTGGCTCACCCAAGTGGAATTTCTACAAATATGTAGTGAGTGGCGATGGCAATACTGTGCAGCAATTTAATTCTAAGGTTAAACCCGATAGTGCCGAGCTTAAGCAGGCAATAGAATCCGTGCTTTAATGCCCAATTTATTCATTTACAAATTTTAAGAGGCTACTTTGGCTAGGTTTTCAGGATTATCAAAAGAGATGGGCCACGCAACGCGTGGCAAAGTGGGTGTGTTGTTACTTAACCTTGGCACGCCAGATGCGCCAACGGCATCGGCCGTAAGGCGTTACCTTGCAGAGTTTTTATCCGACCCTCGGGTGGTAGAAATTCCAAAACTCCTCTGGATGCTGATTTTACATGGCATAGTGCTGCGCGTTCGCCCAGCAAAGTCCGCGGCACTTTATCAAAAGGTGTGGACAGAAGCTGGGTCGCCACTGATGGATATCAGTTTGCGGCAAACGGCTAAATTGTCCGATAAATTAACCGCCGATGGTTATCCAGTGTCGGTTCACTTAGCTATGCGCTATGGAAACCCTTCAGTGGCAAACACGTTAAAGGATATGCATAAGCAAGGGATTGATAAGATAGTTGTTTTACCCTTATATCCCCAATATGCTGCGCCGACAACGGGTTCCGCTTTTGACGCTATTGCCAAGGAACTTTGTCAATGGCGCTATTTGCCCTCGCTGCATTTTATTCATACTTATCACGATAACCCTGAGTTTATTGCTGCATTAGTCAATTCGATTCGTGCCGATTTTGACAAACATGGCAAGCCACAAAAGTTAGTGCTGTCTTACCATGGTATGCCTGAGCGTAATCTTCATCTGGGTGACCCCTATTATTGTTTTTGCATGAAGACCACTCGTCTTGTGGCTGAGCAATTGGGTTTGGCCAAAGATGAATTTGCGATTACATTCCAGTCACGTTTTGGTAAAGCTAAGTGGTTACAGCCTTATACGGATGCGACGATGGCGGCTCTGCCGAGTCAAGGTGTGCGTGATGTTGCGATTGTGTGTCCAGCATTTAGTGCCGATTGTTTAGAGACGTTAGAAGAGATCGTGGGCGAAAATGGCCATATCTTTACTCATGCTGGGGGGGAGAAGTTCCGTTATATTCCAGCGCTAAATGATAATGATGACCATATCAGCATGATGGCGAGCTTGGTTAAACCCTATCTGTAAGCTTTATAACAGTTGAGATAAAAAAGGATAGCTCAGGCTATCCTTTTGTTTTATTGCTTATTATTCGCCGAAATGATTTTCAAAATAGCTTTCGACAATCAATACGGCTGACACAGCATCAACTTGACCTTTGGTGAGGGCTTTGAAGCCGCCGAGTTCAAATAGCCTAGCTTTTGCATCTGTGGTAGTGAGTCTTTCATCCTGAGTGACAATTTTGACCCCAAACTTAGCGTTTAGTCGGTTGGCAAATTTTCTTGCTCTGTGGGTCATTTCTTGTTCTGTGCCATCCATGTTGAGCGGTAAACCCACGACGACTAAATCGGGTTGCCATTCTTGGATGAGTTTTGCGATCTCATCCCAATTCGGAATTCCATCAACGGCTTTGAGGGATAACAGTGGTGTTGCGCTGGCGGTAATTTGTTGCCCTACGGCAACGCCGATGCTTTTTGTCCCAAAATCAAAACCTAACACGGTTTTAGTATTCATCTGATATTAACTCGTTAAATAAAGTGAGATTAAGCGTGGCCTGCCTGTGTTGAAAGTTGCCAAGCCTCAAATCCCAGTGAACGGCTAGCTTGTTGCCATCTATCTTCGTGGTTTACTTCAAAGAGTAAGGTGTGATCAGCGGGGATCGTAAGCCAAGAGTTATCGGCAAGCTCTTGCTCTAACTGATTTTTACTCCAGCCAGCATAACCTAATGCTACGAGAAACTTATCTGGTGAGCGCTTACTGCCTATAGCGGTTAATACGTCTCGAGATGTGGTAAGCATCAGTCCCGAGCCTAATTCCGTACTATTGGCCCAATAGGGTTGGGAAGTATGTAGTACAAAACCTCTATCTTGGGAGACTGGCCCGCCCATTAAGACTTGCGCTCCCATTGCAAAATCGGCAGACACTTGCTCTGTTGGGAGATCCATCTGCTCGAGCAATGAGTTAACTTCAATGCCCAGCGGTTTATTAATCACTAGTCCCATGGCGCCTTTTTCATCGTGCTCACATAAATAGATGACGGTGCGCTCAAAAAAAGTGTCATCGAGTGATGGCATGGCGATTAAAAAATGGTTCTGCAAACTCTCCATTAAATGCTCCGTTCAGCCCATATGCATTGATCGATAGATAAAATCCAGCTACTTAGGATCGTGGCGTATCAACCGCCGGCTAATTTGACTTTATAGTTTTGTTTTTCAAGCAACTGTTTGAGTAGTTCACGGTTATCGGTTTGCACTTCGATCGTGAAATCTTTAACCGTCCCACCACAACCACATTGTTTTTTAAGTGTTTGTGCTAGTGCTTTTAGGCCAGTATCGTCAAGCCCTAGGCCTGAAATGACCGAGACACCTTTACCTTTACGGCCTTTGCTGTCTCTGTGGATACGCACAATGCCATCGGATGCGGGGAGTGCTTTTGCTTCTGGTTCGGCAGTAATGCGACCTTTATCAGTGCTGTATACTAAGGAAACGTTGGGATCTACTCTCATAAGTCATCTTTTATCTGAATGTAAACTGCTTAAGTCTATCAAATTCATAATGCTTCGTGGAGGTAAAAAGTAGAGGTAAAAAAAGGCCACAGACAGAGACTGAAAGTGGCCGAAGGTAAATGCTAGCTCTTTGCAGGGAAGTAGCATGTTTTCAAACGGAATTTATAGATGCTGCAAAACCATAGCGATTAATGCCAATGCGGTGAGTAGGGCGCAGGGCATAATAAAACGATGTAATTTGGGAAGTGCAATTAAACAGGCTGTGGCAACAAAACCAAATGCGGCAATAGTGGTGTAGTCTGCACCATTTGATACAGCTTCGAATATCAGCCAACTCATTACAATCAAAGGCAAAAACAATAACATCATCGGGAGATGAGGCGTGAGTTTATTGTTATTGGTGTCGATTGAGGCTTTTTGTGGCGCTAGCCAGAAAATTGCTGATGCAACAATCAATGCGCTAATGAACCAGTACATGTTATTTATCCCTTAATCGCTTTAAGTGATAATCATTATCATTTAAAGCGATTGCTGAAGTCAAGCTGAATAACGCTCTGCTTTTTCATTATATTGAGTTGTAGAATCGGCCATTGCTCTGTAAGCTAAATTTATTTATCGGCTCATTTGTGTTCTTTACGAAATCCAAGGAAATCACCATGAAAAATTTTATCGTAGGGTTAGCAGTGCTGGCCTTGAGTGCTTGTAGTTCTCTTAAGTCTGGTTGGGACTATGATCCCAGTGCCAATTTCTCTCAATACAAAACCTATGCTTGGGTAGCACAAAAGACTGATGCTTCAGGTTATCATCTCGATGGTCTGATGGATCAGCGAGTGCGTGATGCAGTTAATGCACAACTTTCTGCTAAGGGCATGACGTTAGTCGATGCAAAAGACGCTGATGTCCTAGTTAACTATCTGACTAAAATCGACAAAAAGATTAATGTAGATACTTTCAATACCAACTTTGGCTATAACCCTTACTATGGTCCTGGTTGGGGATGGGGTGGCAACATGCAAACTCAAACCACGGTGAGAGAATACGAAGTTGGTACGTTGATCATTGATTTAGTTGATAATAAAACAGCTAAGTTAATATGGCGTGGTTCGGTGGCTGACACCATTCGTGATAAAAATACTCCTTCTGAAAGAGTCCAGCTCATCAATGATGCCGTTGGAAGTGTCATGGCGAATTATCCTCCGAAACCTGAAAACAAATAATTTACTTTTCGTCTAAAAAAGCGGCTATTAGGCCGCTTTTTTATGGCCAAAATTTAGGCTTGAATGACGTGATGTTGAGTTTTCTACAAAATTTCAAAGTTTAATTGATTATACTTTATTAAAACTTATCAAAAAATAAGCTTAATTGAATGCGGCTGGCAACTGTCTGTTAGTTAATTTATTGTTATTTAAGGAGTGTAGTGTAGCGTGATATTGAAAGTTAGAAATGACTAATACATAAATGGTATCAATAGATTAAATATTCTAATGACAAAATTTAAATAATCTCATTATCCAGCCCGTGGATTATCAGGCAAAATCCGTTTTTTATGCATGGGTAATAAGTAGTTTAAATGCAAGAAGCGCAATTTATCGGATTATTATGGCTGATTGGGATTTTGGCTGAGGCCATGACTGGGGCATTAGCCGCTGGCCGTAAGCAGATGGATTTATTCGGCGTAGTCATTATCGGTTGTGCTACCGCTATTGGTGGCGGCACCTTACGAGATATGTTACTTGGAAATTACCCTTTGATTTGGGTCGAGAATGTCCACTATCTAATTGCGATTGCATTTGCATCTTTGTTAACTGTCGCGATTGCGCCAGTTATGCGTTATTTGTCTAAGCTGTTTTTGGCAATCGATGCCTTAGGCTTAGCTGTATTCTCAATTGTTGGCGCGCAAAAGACTCTGACGCTTGGTTTTAGTCCAACTATTGCGGTCGTTATGGGATTGGTTACCGGTGTTTTTGGTGGTGTTATTCGCGATATTCTTTGTAATCAAGTGCCTTTGATTTTTAAGAAAGAGCTCTATGCGGTAATCTCACTCTTTACGGCGGGGTTATATATCACGCTAAAAGCCTATCAATTGGCTGAGTGGATTAATCTATTAATTTGCTTAAGTTTTGGATTTAGCTGGCGAATGTTAGCATTACGCTATCATTGGTCTATGCCTACCTTCGACTATCAAGCCAACGGCGACCAACATACGCACTAATAAAAAATAGGGCATTAAATGCCCTATTTTTATGCTTATTACTGTGCTTGAATGGTTTTTAGCGCCTCTAGCGCGGCATCATAGTTTGGATGCTGGGCAATGTTGGGTACTAATTCTTGGTACTTGAGTTTACCTTCGGCATCGACGATGAAAATCGCCCGTGCAAGTAAGCCATAATCTTCAATTAACAGACCATACTTCTCGCCAAAATCACGCCAAACAGAATCTGATAACACTTTAATATTTTCGACATTCTCAACTTTACAAAAACGTTTTTGCGCGAAAGGTAAATCCGTGCTGATGGTTAGCATGACGACATCATCAGAAAAGTGGCTGACCTCGCTATTAAAGCGTTTAGTTTGTAGCGCACAAACACCCGTATCCAAGCTAGGCACTGCACTAATCAGGATGGTTTTTCCCTTAAAGTCGGTTAAGTTGATTGGATTGAATTTATCATCAACGACTTTAAATCTTGGGGCCATTTGCTCAAGTTGAGGTAATTTTCCTTCTAGGGTGACAGTCTTTTCACCCATCATTACTTGGGTTTTATTGCTAGCAATCGCCATAGGGCTGAGCAGCATTAAACTAAAAACACAGCCAGCGGCCAGAAATGAAACATACTTTGGCATATTCTCTCTCTTACTCAGATATGTGTGCATATTTGGTTAAGGTACGCCAAAATCCGACTTATCACCATAAAAAAGGCCGGTTTTCACCGGCCTTCTAATATCACTGCTGATTATTTGCTCTCGGGCAGTTGTTTTACATGAATATCCATTTGTGGAAATGGAATTTCAATATTGGCTGCATCAAGCGCATTTTTGATTTGTTCTAAAATCTCGAAACGAGCTGTCCAGTAATCCGCCGTTTTTACCCAAGGACGAACTACAAAGTTAATTGAAGAATTTGCTAGTTCAGACAGACCCACGGTGTAACCCGGTTCTTTCAGCACATATTGGTTGTTATCTAAAATCTCGGTTAAAACTTTTTTAGTCTGGGCAATATCCGCAGAATAAGACACGCCAATGACTAAATCGATACGACGATTTTCTAAGGCAGAGTAGTTGGTGATCGTGCCATTCATGATTGAAGAGTTGGGCGCAACGATAACCTTATTATCTGGCGTGCGTAATTTAGTTGAGAAAATGGTGATTTCATCAACAGTGCCTGCAATACCAGCAGCTTCAATATAGTCACCCACGCGACATGGGCGGAATAACACCATTAACACGCCTGAAGCAAAGTTAGATAATGATCCTTGCAGCGCTAAACCTATCGCTAAACCGGCGGCACCGATAACCGCGACTAAAGATGCGGTTTGCACACCAATTTGGCCTAAGGTGGCGATAATGGTGAAGACAAACACAACAGCCCACGATAAGTTGGCTACAAAAGAGACCACCGTTGGATCAACTTTGCGGCTGTTGAGTAGCTTTCGCACTACCTTTTGCGCAACGCCGGAAAAATATTTACCGACAAAAAAGATAACAAGGGCAAATAAGATCTTCACTCCATAGGTCATGATCAGATCTGGAGCCTGCTTTAATAAGCCTTCAAGGTTTTCCATTAAATTACTCCCTAAAAATACGCTAACAAAACTACTTATTATTGACGAAAAATTGTACTCGTCGATTTAATCTGCGACCTTCGCTGGAACGATTATCTGCTACTGGTTCAGATATACCTTTACCGACAACGGTAAAGCGATTTGGGTTGAATCCATAGTCTTCAACCAAAATTTGTTTCACATTTTGCGCACGTTGAAGTGATAACTGATAATTAAACTCAGGTGTGCCGACAATATCTGTGTGCCCAACCAAGATTAAATGAACATCAGTATTTGACTCTAAAAATGCTTTGACTAAGGCTAATGCTTTCCACTGCGATAAATCTACCTCTGCTATCGCAAACTCAAAATATACAATGGCTGTCTCAATATGATGACAATCAGGAGCTGAATAGGTGCTGGGGTCATTGAGATTACATTTAATATTAGTGGCCGTGGCTTCGACTTCATAAATACAGCCATTTGCCATCACCCTAGTGTTAGCGGTTGTGTTGGGGCAGGCATCTTTAATATCGGGCACGCCATCTTGATCTGTATCCTGCCACGCATAAGCTGGTAGCATTAGGGTTAAACTCAATGCTAAAGAGGCTAGTTTAATCCATTGCATTACGGATATATTCACCACAAATCACCTTATGTTTAATATCTAGCAGTCAAAATCACTAGGAGATTGGCATCGCTTTAGCAGGAGCATCCTAGTTGGCTATTGTAGCTTTTAAACGTTATAACGCCAAGTTTTGCCATTTATTCGATATAAATCAATTATATCAGATTAAATTTTGCATTAGGTTGTATGTTTTATCGGCAGCTATGTCAGCAAGCTATACAATTTTTTCCTTTAAGGCTAGAGTCGCTAGGCGTGTTTGACATGCGCATAGGGGATAGGCAGAAGAAGTTGAGGACAAAATGATAGATTTACGCAGTGATACTGTAACCCAGCCTACTGAGGCAATGCGTTTAGCCATGTCGAGGGCTGAAGTGGGTGATGATGTTTATGGTGATGATCCGAGCGTTAACCGTTTACAGGACATGGCCGCCGAGATGTTTGGTTTTGAGGGAGCACTTTTTACGGCATCTGGCACCCAAGCCAATCTACTGGCTTTGATGTCGCATTGTGAGCGCGGGGATGAATATCTATGCGGTCAGCAAGCTCATAACTATAAATTTGAAGGTGGTGGTGCGGCGGTGTTAGGTAGTATTCAACCTCAACCGCTAACAAATCAACTAGATGGGACTATTGCTCTTAGCGAAATTGAAGCGGCAATCAAGCCTGATGATATTCATTTTGCCCGAACGCGCTTGCTGAGTTTGGAAAATACTATCGGGGGGAAAGTGTTGCCCCAAACCTATCTTGCCAATGCGCAGGCACTGGCTTTTCAGCGCGGTTTAAAAATTCATTTAGACGGTGCAAGAGTGGCTAATGCCGCAGTGGCACAAGGGATCGCTATTGCTGATATCGCCGTACACTTTGATTCCGTTTCGATCTGTTTATCAAAGGGATTATGCGCGCCAGTCGGATCGTTACTCTTAGGCGATGAACGCCTCATTAAAAAAGCGACGCGTTGGCGAAAAATGCTTGGTGGCGGTATGCGTCAAGCTGGGATTCTAGCAGCTGCGGGGGAGTTAGCTCTAACTGCGCAAGTTGAAAGATTGGCAAATGATCATCAAAACGCTGCATATCTGGCCCAACAGTTAAGCCTATTAGATGAGTTTGAAATTGACTTGCCATCCGTTCAAACCAATATGGTGTTTGCAACCTTAGCTTCTCATATTGATGAACAGGCCTTAGCGCAACGCTGTCGTAATGAGGGCATTTTGATTAGTCCTGGACGTACCATACGTTTTGTTACCCATAAAGATATCTCGCGCCAGGATATTGATAAAGTACTGCGGGTTTTTAAATTACATCTGCAGGCGTAATTGATTAAAGTCCAAGTTAAACCTTGGGCTTTTCTTTGTTTTCAGTTCAGCCTATTGTGGATTTAAAAATCAATCGTTGAATTGTGAACCAGATGCAAGGCGAATTTTTTAAGCCTATCTATACTAAAAACAATAACATTAAACCATCAAGGGAAAGCTAGGTTGAAACCTAATAATACTAATAAAGGGGTTGATTATTGGACAAAACGGATAAGTGAGTTGGAAATGCCAGCGCTTTGTTCCACCGTCCAAACGTTAGAAAAGCTTGCCAAGGATGACGTTTCTTCACTTGCCTTATTAGGGCGTAGCGTGATGCATGATAACGCCCTCACATCACGTATTTTACGGGTCGCAAATAGCGCTATTTACCATAAGGGCAGTACGCAAATTTCTACTGTAAGCAGAGCCGCTATTGTGCTTGGTTTTGATGCAGTTCGTAATATTTGTATCACTGCACAATTATTATCTAGCTTGTTAGAAAGTAAAAACCTCTCGCCTTCAGTATATCAAAGATTAATCAAATTAATGGCTAAGGCATTTCAAGCTGCCATGTTAACTCGGATGATGCTGAGTCATTATGATGATGATATTCAAGAGGAGGCCTTTATAGCCTGTTTGCTTTTTCATATTGGTGAGAGTGCGTTTTGGAGTATCGGGGGAGAATTTACCGAAACCCTCGATAGCCAATTAACGAAATGTGAAACTCCAGCAGAAGAGCGAACTCTTATTCGTGAATCATTAGGTACCTCTTTTTCACAGCTAACCCAGAGTATTGCTCGCCATTGGGGATTGGGGGAATTATTGATCCAAGCGGTAAATAATCCCGATGACGCTCGTCCTGAAATACGCTGTATATTTTTAGCGGATAAACTTTGCGAAACGCTCTCAGTGGCGATACCAGATCAGATCGATCTTGAGAAATTTATAACTCAAGCGGCTAACTTTACCGGGCTGGATGAGAGTGAATTTACCTTAAAAATGCAGCGTTGTACCAAGGCGACCCATAAATTAGCTGAAGCCTATGGCGCTAAAGTGTTGATTGACTATCTACCTGATCCCAAGAGGCTCGATAAGCTTGAGTCTCGTTTGCCTGAAGTAGAACTACCGATTTTTGCTGCCAATTTAAATATCCAATTAGCTAAACTGCGTGAGCTTACAGCTTTTGCAATCAATAAAGCCGATTTTAATCAAATCATGCAAACCGTACTTGAGGGTATTTTAGAGGGGGTTGGAGTTGATCGCTGTGGTGTGTTGCTGTTGTCTCCTAGCCGTAAACAGCTACAGCCAAGGATTATGCTTGGCAGAGATGCAGAGGAAATGAAGCGATTATTTATTATCGAACTTGGAGATAAGAAGGGGTTATTTCCAATGGCGATGGAGCATAAGGAGTCACTTTGGGTTGATAATCCGAGTGCCAAAAAATGGCTAGAACAATGTCGTGAGTTGAAAGTGCAATTGCCAGAGTCGGGTTTTTTAGTGGCACCCTTGTTGGTGGATAATAAAGTGATCGGCTTTTATTATGCAGATAGAGGACCATCTGAGAGGTGTTTTACAGAAGTGGATTTTCAAGCTTTCATCCACTTCTCACAGCTGGCAAATGTGTGTTTTACCGTGTCCTTAAAATAACGATTTACTGTGCTTTTTTAATTTCAGCAGTGATTTTTTTCGCTATACCATTGGGGATGGGAAAACTTAAATGATATTGAGCTATTTTCCATTCTCCATTGGTTTTGATTAATGTTCCTGTACCACGACTCACGCCATAACTCGGACTATTGAGCAGTTCGTCGAACAGAATTACATCACCATGCTGCACTAAATGGCGCGAAGTTAAATCGTAGCGCCAGCCTTTTGTGGGACGGGAATAGTGTTCAAATTCTGCCATTCCCCAGCGCTCATTCGCATCTGTTCCGATAAAAATCCCATCCTGACGATACAGTGAAAAATATTTATCCCAATCGGCACTACTGGAATATTGATTCAATTGATCAAGTACTTGAGCTGCGGCTTGTTCATCGGCAGATGGGACTGATATGCCGCTTGTTGCTGGTATGATGGCATTATTATCATTAGCATGGTTATTCGAGCTGAAGAGTAACGCTACCACAACAAGAATGAACATAGTGGTACAGAATCGACTTGAATTTTGCCGAGTGGCATTATGCGAAGTGGCTGAAAGATGTTTGTATTTAGCTATTGTCATAGGGTATTCCTTGTGTTTATTACTTTGTAATGACATCAGTGCCAATTGAGCGGATCGACTTGATAGAAATGACTTAACTCTCGATAAAGTGCTGGATGTTCTTGGTTGAGTTCTGCTGGTTTTTCAAAAAAAACTTCGGTCGCTACGGCAAAAAATTCTGCTGGGTTGGTAGCCCCGTAGCCATTAAATAGGGCTGGTTTACCGACGGCAGTATCTTCAACTAGTTCATTAAATGCTTGATTAAATACGCTTGACCAAGACAGATAATCTTGGCCACGAGCTAAAATTGGGGCGCCATTGGCGTGGCCATCCTCTTGATCTAATTGATGGGCAAACTCATGGATGACAACATTGTTGCCATCGTGTGGATTGGCAGCGCCTTCAAGCGTATTTTTCCATGAAAGTATTACTTGTCCTTGCTCCCATGATTCTCCAGCGAGTACGTTACGTTGCTCCCTGATTAAGCCTGATGGATCTTGTCGTTGGCTGTCGACTATAAATGCATCGGGGTAGACCAAAATTTGTCTTAGTTTAGGGTAGAAATCGGTCTTGCGATTAAGTAGCAGTAGGCATGCTTGGGCAGCAATAGTGACTCGAATTTCATCGGTTATGAGTAAACCATCGCAGCCAACAAAATGCTTTTCATCTAAAAATACCTGAATATGACGTTTAAGTTGCAATTGAAGATCTGCAGGTAATGCATGAAAAAATGGAAGTCTTCTTTTTAGTATTGCTCGCCAAGTCTTTGGAAAGGGGCTTGCCATCACTTGTTTACGACGGAGGTTTTTGCGCCAACGACTGGAGGCCAACCAAGCAATCGCACTGAGGCCAAATATTAGAATCGTTAAACTGGCGAGCATAGTCCCTCAGTGTGTTATTGGTGTCAGTTATATTAGCTAATGGGGATTGAGCGTACTGAACTCAATCCTTTGGTTAAAAATAAAACGCTTTCAGTGAGCGGCTTAATGCGGGATGAGTGGTGTTAGTGAGTGCCAATGAAGACTTCTGTGCGATTTCGCCCTGCTAGTTTGGCACGATAGAGCGCCTCATCAACATGGCTTATCAGCTTGTTTGCATCGAGTAATTGCGGAGGTTGCCAGCAGGCAATTCCTAAGCTAATGGTGACAATCCCCATGTTTGATGAGCCTTGATGGGGAATATGCAAGTCTATAATGGTTTCGCGCAGATGTTCGGCAATTTTGTAAGCATCTTCAATATGGCTTGAGGGCAAGAGTAACATAAATTCTTCACCACCATAGCGAGCTAGAATATCTGTGGGACGTTGTAGAATTGCTTTGGTGGCCTCGACGATCTGTTTTAAGCATTGATCACCGACCACATGGCCATATTGATCATTAAATTCCTTAAAGTGATCTAAATCGAACATCACAATACTCAATGGCATATTATGATCGTTGGCGTAACTCAATTCTTTTAGTATTTGGCTATCTAAATAGCGGCGATTATAGCATCCAGTGAGTCCATCGGTTTCCGCCATCGCTTTAACTTGAGCTGCATAGGTTTTTAGGGTTTCAAGTGAACTCACCATTTGTTGCAGTTCAAGGTTATCGGTAATCGGCATTTGGGTATCGAGTTTTTCATTGGCGATGGCATTCATTGCATCACGAGTCTCAATCACGGGTTTGATAATACCTTTAGCAATAAAGTGCCAACTGGTGAGCCAGATAAAAAAGCAATAAAGAATACCTCCACAAAAGATGAGGATGACAAACGAGGTACTATCACTCTTGAGATCGGTGCCTGCGATCTGAATTTCATCTTCAACATGGTTGACTAACTCTTGGGTGAAGGTTGCTATTTGCCTCGCTGCACTGGCTTGATAGCCAAAATGAGCATTGGCTATTTGAGTACTTTTTAAGGCATTACGGGATAGCTCAAATAGGTTGTCATTGCCAACCATGTTTTGTTTTATTTGCGATAACCAGTTGAGATAAATTGTATTACTCGAATGCATAGACGCGACGATATTTTCCATTTGAATAAGTCGCCGCATCGCTTCCCGTTGAAGGTGATTTAACGTCGCTATATTTGGGGTATTTTTTACTTCATCTAATAACACAAACAGGTGCTCACCTTGGTGCAGGTATTCCGAAATAGCTTGATGTTCTATCTGATTGTCGGTAATTCCACTGAGATCTTTATGGTCAACTAATAGAGCGAAACGTTCATGGGTCTGATTCAGTTGAGTCTGCATTTCATCAGAAAATGCTGATGACATACCGGCCAAATTTGTTTGAATATTTTGTGCCTGTAACTTTGCCTGTAAAGCACTGTCTGTAAGCGTATTGAGCAATGGGAGTTGTTGCTGATAATAAAGCTGAGTATCGATCGTTGTGTTTAGGGCTTGATACATCTCAGGAGTGGTTTCAAGACTTAGTAATACCTTTGTATCTTTTAACAAATGCTCCCATTGAGTAGTTAACTCTGAAAGTAGGGACAGTCGTTGTTGCTCAGTATCATAGTGGTTTAATTCTGTGGTGATAATTTGCAACCTTTCACTGTTTTTCGCTAGTTGCAGCGCAGTGGTGACTTTCACGACATCACTATTTACCAGTTGCTCAATTTCAGTTCTCAATTGTTGTGACAATAGGATAGCGATAATGCCATTGAGTGACGCCATGCCGAGAATAATATAGAAGGCTAGCGTAATTTTCTGTTTAAGACTGGTCAGTCGTTTTGAGTTCATTTGTTTTTCTTGTCGATTGCAGGGACTTCCCCGTAGGTGTTCTGCAAATGTTTAATTTTGGTGCTTAACTCAATAAAAATATCTGTACTATTGGCTTCATGCTGACTTGCGGCATAACAAGCATGGCTTAATTCTGGATAAATCTGCCCCATTGCTGTAGTGGTAAAGTGTCCTACTTCCAATACTTTAGTCGACCAGAACAAGTTAGCAATGTGGCTTGCCTCAAATGCACCAGCAACAGACCTTTTTGAAGCTTGTTTAAATTCGGGAGCCGTAACGACATCCATTCGGCATGGATTTCCGCCGCCAAGTGCATAGGCATATTGGGCTTCAAAAGTGCCCATATATTTGAGTAACCAATAGGCGGCTTGTGGATTTTTACTGTCGTAGCTCACCGCAAAGGCATAGGCACCGTTGTAAGGAGTTCCTCCGGGGACTTGAGATACTCCAAGTCGAGCACCAGTTATATTGGCTTCAACTTTAAAAGAGGCTGGCCAAAGGTTGTTATAGGCAAAGGGCCATATGGCTACCTGTCCCGTCGCCATAGCATGCGCGGCTTCATTAAAGGCAAACTTATCATCAGCAGGATAGGCATAGGGCATTAGTTTGCGATAGATTATTCCAGCGGTAATTGCCTGTTGATTGACACTCGGAACTTCAAAGTGAGTCAGTTTTTTTTGTTGATCATAAATAGGCCACATCCAAACGCCGCCTAAACTCCAAATAATGCTGGAAAACTCATCGTTAATATGGGGTTTATTACCCGACATCAACGCTAGGCCATAAAAGTTATGGGTCAATGGTTTGTCTGCAAGGAGTTCACCCGCTTTTCGCGTAAAGAAGACGGCTTGATCTTCTAATTCTTGAAAGTTGGTCGCGGGTTTGAGTGGGTAGCCAAACCGTTGTTGAAAGTGAGACTGTTCGGTTTTATTTTCAAATAAATCGGCGCGGTAATGACTTCCCATTACGTAGTTATTATAGGGAATTGCGTGCAATTCTCCGTGGTAGGATAAAATATTCAGTAATGATGGATAGTAGGGTTCGAGGTAGCTTTCCATCGCTTTTTCACCATCGGGATCATAGAGTTTTGCTAATTCCAACAGGGGGACTGTATAGCCGTTTGCCGCCCATTCTTTTGCCCAGCCAGCCTCCATAGTGAGCAGATCGTATTTTCCTTCCCCCATTAATAATGCGTGGGTCTGAAGTTCGAACATGCTTTCAAGTTCGGTGCTAATCACATTGACTTTAACACCGGTTTTTTCGGTGAATTTGGGTAGCATTTGCTGGGTGAGATAGTCAGTCCAAAAGCCTTTTTCGGCAACTAAAGTGATTGGCGTTTTATTCGGCAAGGGGGGAATTTGATCCAAAGAAAACTCCGCTAAGGCGGGAGGTGCTAGCGTTAATCCCAGTCCGAATAATAGGATTGACAAACGTGTTAACAAGAATAACTCCTTAAATACTCGGGCTATTGATGCTAATCAATAGCATTAATCAGCTCAGCTGTACATTAAGGATAGATTTGTAAAAAAAATTAACTCAATTTTTTTATCGGTTTTTTAGACAAAAAAAGTCCGATGACCTAATTAATTCAGATCATCGGTAAAGGGTGGGAGATGGTGCGCAATTAAGCTTGTTTTATTTGCTGTTCGCGCATCTGCCTCAATGCGGTTGGCAAAGCATAATGTTGTTCAATTAAAAAACGGATCAATTTAGATTTAGAAATATCACTTTCCTCTGAGAGCGTTGCTAAATGGGCTATTGCCGCCTCACTCAGTGAAAATGTGGCTTTGCGGTAATGTGGCCGTTCGTCGTCAATCGTGGTATCAAGGGATCTTGATGCCGTTTGTGGTCGATGCAAAGTTACCACATTGGAAGTATCCAAGGTGACTTCAAGTGGTGATTCTTTCACTCGCTCCATCGCCGCCACTGAGTTGCCCGTGCTTGGAATATGACTTTCTCCCATAGCATAAAGGGTTGCGGCATCAATAAACTCATCGAGGGAGAGGGGCTGGACGCCTCCCCTAGATGGCATAGCGTTTTTCTTGAGGTCGCTGAGTCCCATATTGTCCTCTCAGATGATTCGGCTGAGGTTGATTGATAGCGGCACGATGCGCGGCTATTGGTGTGCTTGGTTTGAGTAAGGCCGTTAACGAGGCTGCGCAGTCCACTTGAAACATTTCACAGGCGATAGCACGGATTTCAGCTGCGGCTTTACCCTTTGGTTCTATCTCCATCACCGACAATCCAGACTCTTCACTGTCATCATAGATATTACGACTATAGGTAATTGCATCTAATACATTGATATCATAGGTTTTACAGACCTCTTTAGCCTCTAAAATACGATTCGCTTGATTGGGAAGGTTGGGGCATTGCGTGATAACGAAAGACGCGTGTAATTTAGGGTTAATCATCTTACAAGTCGCGACGATATCATCCATATGACTCACGGTTTTTAAATCTCGGCGTTTAGGCCTGAGCGGCATTAATATATGCGATGCAACTGACATGGTTGCCCTTAATGCAAGATTATCCTGCCCACCACAATCAACGAGTACAAAGTCATAGTGTTGTTCTAAGCTCAGAAGATCGTTACGGATCTTGCCATAAAGTTGTACACAGTTGATGCTTGCCAGTTTCGGATTATTGTTTCTGGCTTGGATCCAATCCGATGTGGTTCGCTGTGGATCGCAATCCACCATGATGACAGAGGCACCACATTCGGTGGTGAGAAATACTGCGATATTTTGTGCGAGGCAACTCTTACCGCTGCCGCCTTTTTCGCCGCCGACTAACACTATCATGACGAGTTCCTCAATGCTTAGGCTATCACTTGGGCGGTAATATGTTGCTTATGGTTTTTTACCGCACCTTGTTGTCATAAACGAATGTAAACTCTGTGTTAATGTTGGTCAATTATCTGATTTTTGACGTTTTTCTATAAAATGTCGCGTGATTAATATTTGACGTCACCATGTAATATGCCGTTAATTTGACTCTTTCTGCTAGCGGGGTTACTTAGGCGATTTTGAATTTTAGTTATCTGATTATTAAGGTTTTTAGTGAATTTTTAACATCAATTGATTATGAATGTTTGTTCTCCATTGCGGCAATGATATTGAAATTAAGGCTTGGTATAGTTTACTTTGAACGTTTATTTTAATTTTTTATGCAAAAATATTATTAAAATATTGGCCTCTCACGACTACTTTTCAAACGAAAGTTGTCTTGCATAAAGCTTGAGTGTCATCAAATTGCCACCTTGTTGAGTTAGTCTTTCCCATTAATGCCGTCTAATCACCTTGATTTTTCTACCATTCGTGAAGGGATGCCCAAATGGATATTAAAATGTCAATGCCTATTGAATTTGAGCTGGTTGAAACTGCTCCTTTATTTCATGAGTTGCTGAATCTACGCGATGCGGCTGGGTATCCTTCTATCGGCGTTGAGATGGCTGATGGGCATCCGTTACAGCCTTTATATTGGGTATCTATTCGCTTAACGAGTGATCAGTCAAAAAATACCTGCGCGATAGTGGCAACAGCCTGCGTATATGGTGATAAGGCTAACCATCTGGCGATTGAGGATTTTATTGTTTTACCTGAGTATCGGCATGTGGGGCTGGCAAAAATAATGTTAGAGCGAGTCATGACTTTTGTTGATGAGCATGCGAGTCAAGGAACTTGTGTGAGCATTAACGCCCACGGAGAAGAAGAACGACTCTGTATTGAGTACGGTTTTGAGTATTCACATTGTGCGAATCTTGGACCGAATCTGCGTAAAATCTACGCTTGATGCCGTATCAACTCAGGGTAAGCCTGCGGTTCGCTCTAAGTTTATCCCCCCTTAGTCGTTCTCAGCTTGTATTAGCCATAGGCATTCATTGGGTATTAGGGTAGCATCCTCAATCTAGTTTTCTGTCTGAGTTCAAGCTAATACTGTCATGGATCAACAACAGCTTATCGATGCCGTAAATCAGGTCATGCCCTTTGGTAAATATGCTGGCCGCCGCTTACTCGAATTGCCTGAACCCTATCTTGTGTGGTTTCATCAACAAGGTTTTCCAAAGGGAAAATTAGGGGAGCAGTTAGCGCTGATTTATGAGGTAAAACTCAATGGCCTTGAGGGCATGTTAAAACCGCTATTGAAATGAGTTCCCTACTAAGCGATAAAAATCCTACTTTTGCGATAAGTGTTGTATTTCGTGATAGAGATTGGCGATTTATTACCTATGGCATGTTTTAATGCTGCATATTAGTAAAACACAAGGAACAAAAGGCATGATGGCAAAATTGGTAAAATTAGCTGCTGTAGCAACATTAGCGTTAGGTATGTCAAGTGCTTGGGCACAGGGCGTAGTTCATGAAGGTACTGTGGTTGATACTATGAATGGTGGCGGCTACACCTATGTTCAAATTAAAGAAGCTGACAACACGTTTTGGGCAGCTGGCCCAGAAGCTGAAGTCAAGAAAGGTGACAAAGTAGCTGTGGTTGAGCAAATGTGGATGAACCAGTTCACCAGCAAAACCTTAAACCGCACCTTCGACAAGCTGTTGTTTGTTGGTCAAATCGAGAAGAAATAATCGATGTCTTAGCAACATTCATGTTGCGATGAGTTCCTAAACCGCCTCGCCTTGTTCGAGGCGGTTTTGTTTTTAGCGGTATTTGGCTTAAATAAGCGTCAACGCTATTACTTCTCAATAAATAACTGCAAAATACGGCAAATACTCGCAATGATATTTGAGCATACCGTGTCAATGTCTAACCAAACTAACGAGAAAATTGAAGTCGTCGCTTATCAGCATTGCTATGCAAGTGCGGTCAGTCAGCTTTTTCATCACTGTGTTCATCAAATACAGCATGAGCGTTATACTACTGCGCAGTTAAATGCCTGGTCACCCTCGCCCCGTTCCAGTAAACATTGGCATTTACGTTTAAGTCGTTCCCAAGCTTGGATTATTTTGGTGACAGATGCGCTGAGCTTAACTAAGATTTGTGCAGGTTTTATCAATGTTGAAACGGATTTTCGCCATAGGGGATATATCGATAGTTTGTATATTCACCCTAATTGGCAGCGCTGTGGACTCGGTGAACTGGCTATCAGACAGTTAGAGCAATGGGCGAGGAAGCAAGGTTACAGCCAATTAAGTGCCGATGCGTCTTATCTTTCCCGTGGGCTGTTTATTAAACTCGGATTCGTCCAACAGCAACGCAGCTATCAACAAAAACTGGGCCAAGTGTTGCCGAGTTTTTATATGACTAAAAAACTGTAACTGAATGGGAATGCACTGCCTGTGTGCCCATTGGTCATGATTAACCCATAGGAGTGGACTCCAATGCAGATACGCTTATTTTCTCCTGCGGACGTGGCGCAGGTGGCGGCGGTATTTAACGCCAGTGTTATGGAGGGCGCACAGGAATATTACTCGCTGACAGAACGTTTAGCATGGGCGCAAAATCAAGGTGAGGCACGCAGCGATGCCTACTGGCTGGCCAAGTTAGAAGATACAACCACGTGGGTTGCACTTGAAGACGATAAGCTGGTTGGTTTTATCAGTTTAAGGTTGTGCCCCGATAAAGAGCTTGATTGCTTAGTCGGCGAAGTTGATTGTCTGTTTGTTCATCCTGAATATGGTCGTGCTGGTGTAGCGACACATTTATACTTGGCACTACTCGAAGAGGCGAAAAGGCTAAACCTTAAAAGACTCACAGTTGAAGCCTCCTATCAGGCGCGGCCTTTCTTTGAGAAACAGGGCTTTAATTGCATTCGCCGTAATGAACTACGCCGCTATCTCACCGCTGAAGACAAACAAAACGACAGGGCGCAGGTGTTAGTGAACTTTAGTTTGATCATGTCCTTATCATAGGTTTGCGCTTGAAGAGACTGTTCTGTTTTAGCCATACACCATACACAGAGTAATAAAAAACCGCCTCGTTTCCTTGGCGGTTTTTTATTGGTCAGTAAGCATCATCAGGCTAAGTCAAACACCAATGCTGTGACTGGGCTGTCAGTGGCGCTAAATCTAACCACTTCTTCGGCGGTGATATGCGCGCCATCTCCCGGGGTGAGTACTTGGTCATTGACCTTAAGCGTACCTTCCACCAGTTGCACATAGAGCTGACGCTGCGGCTTGAGTTGCGGCATCTGCACTTGCTCTTGCGGTGCCAGCATTAGGTGATATAAGGTCGCATCCTGCTGCACTTTTAAGGTGCCATTTTCACCCGTTGGCGTGACCACGGCTGTGAGCGCCGAGGTTTGCTCGAAGGCTTTTTGCTGATAACCCGCATCAATGCCTAAGGTGTCTGGTTGGATCCAGATCTGCAAAAAGTGCAGTGGCTCAGTGTTTGATGCATTAAACTCACTGTGATAAATCCCTTTACCGGCGGACATTAACTGAAACTCACCCGCTGGTAAGGTCTTAATATTACCGAAGCTGTCCTTATGAGCTATGGTACCTGAAATCACATAACTGATGATTTCCATGTCTTTATGGCCATGAGTTTCAAACCCCGCACTCGGCGCGACTCTGTCATCATTAATGACTCGTAGGGAAGACACACCCATATGCCGCGGATCGTAGTAACTAGCAAACGAGAAGGTATGTTGACTCTTTAACCAGCCTAAGTCTGCCTGTCCTCGGTCCTGCGCTTTACGTATACGGATCATCGTTAACTCCTTATTTTAAGTGTGCGGCTAACAGGTTGTCGGCACTCAGTTTACCTGCACCTGACACGGCCAGAGATACCGTAGCGGCTAACAGGGCTAAACCAAATTCATAACCGTTATTGCTAAGGAACAGACCGTTACCAATGTGAACCGAGAAAATCGCGACCACCATAGTAAAGGACAATACCAGTGCAGTAGGGCGAGTCAGTAAACCAATAATGAGCAGC